>CAZHVF010000001.1:0-76398 GCA_964535635.1 uncultured Gammaproteobacteria bacterium
GGTTGAGTCAGATATGGTCGGCGCAGAGCGCATTCAACCAGAACTGAGCACCTCAGGGGATAATATGGTCATTTCGTTCCCCTATGAGGAAGGGTCAATCGATAAAGTTGATTACTTTATTCAGAACGATCGATTTAACATCGTCGTAGCGCCTCGCGCAGGCACGGCTCCAATCAACAGCAAGGACGTACAGTTCAGCACATCAGGTGGCTCAATCGAGTTCATGATTGTGATCGGCGCGGCATCACTTCGATCGCTCGGACAGCTGTATGTGGACAACGGTGAACAGTTCAAGCAAACAAAGATCATCAACCTAGATCGAAGTCTTACAAACACTTACTTTGGAGCTGCTAATCTCGTGAATCGAAATACATCCTCACTTTCAGAGCTCGTTTTTGGCCTCCTCAATAGCATGCAGGTTGAGCTCGATAAAGAGATCGCAACAAATCTCTATCTCGGTGTACTTGATGCCACGAAGTCATTCTCAACACCGTCAACAAACGCTGGCACCTTCGAGGCAAGTGCAGCATTACTCAAGGCAGGAGCGGTTAAACCTGGCGCACCAGAACCAACTCCATTTACCGAAAAAAAATCCTTTGAACGACAGGGCGCAAAGCCCATCAAGTCTGTCGAACGTGCTCCAATGATTGGCTCGATTGAAGGTGATGATTCTGTTCAAGATGATGAGGATGACGAAACATGGTTGAAACCGAAGATCTTCAAACCTGGCACTTCTGAGCTCGGTTAACGAACGGTACTTCCCGGTTCTACTTCAAGATTCGGATGAAGGAGCGCGATCGATCCATTGGCGTCAATTGCAAGCATCATTCCCTGACTTTCCAGACCTCGAAGTTTCCGTGGCTTGAGATTGAGAAGAAGTGGCATTTCCTTACCGATAAGTGAGTCGAGGTCGGTATAAAACTCTGCGACTCCAGCAAGAATTTGTCGCTCCTCACCGTTTCCGATGTCAAAGATAAATTTGAGCAGCTTATCTGCATTTTCTACACGCTCTACAGACTTCACCCTCCCCACCTTAATCTCCAACTTTTGAAAGTCATCAATTGTAATCATCGATAAGATTATACCTCACGACTTCACAAAAACCCATCCTCGATCTAATCATCGGCATCTGAGAAGTCGGTATAATGATGGTTATGGAACTCCTGCAGATCGCGATTGTTTTCATCGGTCTCTTTTCGATATTTCTATTCATTATCCGACTCTGGCTAAACCAACTCGAACAAAAATCTGGACTGTCGGATGAGGTTGTTTCTTGGCTGAAAAGCTCGACCGTCAACTTTAATGCACGTCTCGATAAGTCGGCATATGTGATTGCAGACCTTCAAAAAAGTATCGGCGAGTTCTCCGAAATTGGTCGTTCGATGAAGGATCTTCAGGACTTCCTTCAGTCTCCAAAGCTCCGAGGAAATATCGGGGAACAAATTCTGAAGGATCTACTCGCGCAACACTTTCCCTCCGACTCATTCGTCCTCCAGTTCTCGTTCAAAACCGGCGACAAGGTCGACGCCGTCATTAAGACAAGTAGCGGTCTTATTCCAATTGACTCGAAATTTCCGTTAGAAAACTTCCGCAAAATCCTGAAGGCTCCAACGGAGCAGGACAAAGAATCGTATCGACGAGAGTTCATAAAGGATGTCAAAAAACATATTCAGGACATATCGCGAAAGTATATTCTCACACATGAGGGAACAAGCGACTATGCACTCATGTACATTCCCTCAGAGATGGTGTACTACGAAATTATCAACGACTCCGATCTCTATGACTATGCCGGATCGTTGCGAGTTCTCCCGGTCTCTCCAATGAGTTTCTACGCATATATGAAGGCGATCCTCATGTCCTATGAGGGCCAGAAAATTCAGTCACAGGCAAAGGAAATTCTTGCCATTCTTCAGTCGATGAAAAAAGATTATGAAAAGGTGGATGAGTCGATGGGAGTACTCAACCGACACCTCACGAACGCAATGAATCAAGTCTCGCAGGTCTCCAGAAATATCGGATCGCTCGGGCAAAAGATCACCGCTACCAACTCTCTTTCTCTCAAGTCAAAGCACGACAAACTGACCGAATAAGTTGTAAAATATACCCATGGAAAAGATCGCACTCAAGAACCTCTCCGAGCACATTGATAAAGAAGTTACAGTCTACGGTTGGGTAAACACGATTCGAAATCATAAAAAGATCGTGTTCCTTGATCTTCGAGATGCGACCGGTTTCGTCCAGGTAGTCGCGGATGAGACGGCAGCACAGTTCTCCCCTGAAGATGTCGTGTGTATTCGGGGTCTCATAAAAAAACGCCCTGAAAAACTCGTGAATGCAAAGATAATAAACGGTGACATTGAGGTTGAGGCAAAAGAGGTATCGCTTCTCTCGAAGGCTCAGACGCTCCCATTTGATATGGCGAAGGAAGATCTGGGACTTACGTTACCGATACTGCTCGATTACCGAACGCTTACGTTGCGACATCCGAAGGTACAGAAAATATTTAAGGTTCAGCACGCAGTCGCTGAAGGATTTCGAAAGATTTCGGAGGAGCTTGGGTGCACCGAGATCTTCGTTCCAACGCTTGCAGCAAGCTCTACAGAGGGCGGAGCGGAGGTCTTTGAGGTGAAGTATTACGACCACACTGCTACCTTAACGCAGAGCCCACAACTCTACAAACAGATGCTCGTTCCAGCATTCGAACGGGTATTTACCATCTCCCATGCGTACCGATCGGAGCCTTCGGTTACCACTCGCCATCTTTCTGAAACAGTCCAGATGGACTGCGAGTTTGGATTCGTTACATTCGAAGAGTTGCTCGACCTTCTCGAGCGAGTTGGAACAGGAATGGTTCGTCATGCCGAACAAACATGTAAAAGCATTGTCCGAGAATTTACTCATCGCGAAGTCTTATTTGGCAAAGCCCCTCGACTTACGTTGCGTGAAGCGCAGGAGGTCATCTTTAAAGAATTTGGTCGAGATGTACGAAATGAGAAAGATCTATCACCTGAAGATGAACAAGACATCTGCAAGTGGGCTCGTGAACAACATCAGTCCGATTTCGTGATTATTACTCACTTCCCAACCGCGAAGCGAGCATTTTATACGATGCCTGACCCGAACGATCCAGAGTATAGCCTCAGTTATGATGTGCTATTCCGAGGCCTTGAGATCAGCAGCGGTAGCCAGAGAATCGATAACTACGATCAACTTGTAGACGTTATCCAGAAACGTGGAATGAACCCCGCAGACTTCGAGATGTACTTAATGGCCTTTAAGTACGGAATGCCACCGGAAGGTGGGTTTTCATTCGGTCTTGAACGCGTAACCAAGCAGCTCCTCGACCTTGGGAATGTGCGTGAAAGCTCACTCTTCCCGCGAGATATGGAGCGTGTCGACATCCGACTCTCCAAGAAACAATCATGAACACGCGCTCGATCATCGTTTTTGTACTTCTTTCACTCCTCTTTCTTTTTTACCCTGGAGATGGACAGCTCATGCACACCTTTTCCTACCATCGAGCGCTCTTTGAGAATCAAGATCGATCCATTGCATATGCAAATAATCCTATCCCAGTCCGAACAACATCACTACTTCCCGAAACAACCGCAACCTCGGTCTATATCGTCGACCGCAAAAGTTTCTCGCCGGTGTACGAGAAATCAGCACATCAGCGCTGGTATCCCGCATCAACCGCAAAGATCATAACGGCGCTTGTTGCGTATGACATCTACAAGACGGATCGGGTCGTGACAATCCAGTCCTCCTTTGATGATGGTCAAACCATGGGACTGCTTCCAGGTGAACAGATTACCGTTGAGAACCTTCTCTACGGAACCTTAGTTCATTCGGGCAATGATGCAGCGCAGGCTATCGCACAGATCGATGGCGCAACCTCATTTGTCGAACGGATGAATGAAAAGGCACGATCGCTCCACATGAACAACACACACTTCGAGAATCCTACCGGACTCCATAATCCGAACCAGTACTCGAGCGCATACGATCTCGCACTTGCCAGTCGCGAGCTCCTGAACAATGCATACCTCGCAAAGATCGTCTCTACAAAAGAGATTGAAATATCAGATACGCAGTATCGAGTCTTTCACAAACTGGTAAATGTAAATAAGCTCTTAGGAGAAATCCCTGGAGTAGGAGGTCTTAAAACTGGATATACGCCGGAATCAGGTGAGAATCTCATTAGTCTCTATCGAACACGCGATGGTCATGAGTTCATCATCGTAGTACTCGGAAGTCTTGATCGATTTGAGGACACCAAAACACTCGTTTCATGGATCGACGGAAACACTACGTTCATTACTCAGTAGACTACTCAACAAGATATTCTCCACTCACTGCAGGCACGTAGGACACAAAATCATCATCGCCAATAAATACATATACTGGCTGCAGATACTCCTGGTATACATCGGGATCGAAGTATCCAAGGAACATCTTTTTGATCGTTACCTTTGAACCAATCTGACCTGACACAATATACCCCTTCCCAGACTTTAGGTCGTTAAATGCCTCGAGTCCGGTCCGTACCGGGTAAACACCAACCTGATCGGATGACCGATCAAAGAACGTAACCTGAGATCGAAGCACTTTATACGAACCGTCTGGACGAAACACCATGAGTACATAGTTCTGGCTATTAAAGTACTTTGGTGAAACAACCGGCAATGCATTCGGCTGCGCTTCGATGTCTGGACGATAGAAATCTACCTCAACAACATTAGCTCGAAGATTCGAGTCGACAAAGACCATTGAGTTGTTCTCGGGATTATATCGAAGATACAGCACATTCGTTTTCCCTTGAGCAAGCTCCTCCGGATATCGTCCCGCCTTTTGGAGAAACTCAACTGCCTTGCTCACACTCTCATCCTGAGTTGGCACGCTCACCGACTCAAAGAGACTCTTATCGGACTCGATACTGTACTTGTACTCGAAGTTGAAGTTTTTTATATCGATCGAGAGCTTTTGATTTGGCTCGTTGAAAGTAGCCATACTCCCCACTAACCGGTACCCGCTCGCTTCGGTATTGAATCCCAGTGACTTTGCGATAAGATAGAGTCGTTCACGATACCCAAACTTTGTTTCTGCCTGAGGAAGAAAAAACACCTTTGCTGTTTTCGTTGCGGTTTCAGGTTCGCCCTCGATTGTATCAAATACATACTGTATATTCCCACTTGGAGTTGCCTCACTCAGATAGGGACGCTTGAGTTGATTGAAGACCGGATCAATGGAGATTGGTGCAGGCTTTCGCGACTCAAGTACAAGCGTGACCAGCTGGATCGAGTAGAAAATGATGAAAAAAAACAACGTTCCGAGAATTGCATATGGGTAATACTTTCGAAGATATGCAGAGAGTTGCGTGAGCGTCATATAATCATTATAGAATATACATTTGTTATACTGTGTACAGACGCTACCATGCAAACGCTTCATAGGATCAAAAAGGCAGTTATTCAGTTTTGGTGCGCTCCTGATATGCGTGAGCGGAAGACGAAAAAGTATACGCGTCACATGATCAAAAAATACGGAACGACATTGCGTAAGCTTTCGAAAGAATAATGGCAAAAACGGTATACCTCACACTCGAGGACTTTCGGACGATCTGTACCGAGCTTCAATCCTTCTTCCGTAAGCACAATGATCCAATTCCAGTATACGAACAGTCGTATTTTGATAAGCTCGACAGTGTCATTAACACACCCAAAAAGACCTTTGATAAACGCGAGCTCTATCCCTCGCTCTACGACAAGGCAGCAAGCTACTTCTACTTCATCAATAAATTTCATCCGTTCAACAATGGCAATAAACGAATTTCGATCGTTGCGACCGGCGTGTTTCTCATGTTCAATGGAATGAACTTAGCGGCATCAGAAGATGAGATTTACAACTTCGCAAAACAGATCACCATCTCAAACAAGCAAGAGCGTCAGGACTTTCTCGACGTGGTGCGATTTGTGAAGAAGCATAGTCGAAAAGAATCGGTAAAGCGAAGAGCATCGCTCACGAAGCTCTTTAAGGAAGTACTGAAGATCTTCGAAAAGATGAAAGCATTTCGTCTTCCAATATAACAAAAGCCGACCTCTCGGCCGGCTCCTGTATACGTGGAAGATTCGATATTATCGACCTCCGTTTCGGAAATCTGATCGTTCTTCACGTGGTTTTGCAAAGTTTACGTTGATTTTTCTACCTTCTACCTCTTTTTCATTCATTTCAGACTGTGCTTTTTGAGCATCGTCCTCGTTTTCAAAGGTGACGAATCCGAAACCTTTTGAACGTCCGGTCATTCTGTCAGAGATGACAACTGCATCTACAACCTGTCCGTATGTACCAAAAAGTTCATGAAGTGCGTCTCCGGTCATTGACCAAGGGAGATTTCCAACAAATAATTTCTTTTTATCCATTCATTATTTCACCTGCCTTCTGTAGTTAATATATATCCTTATTTATGAAGTTTCGATCAAGCCTATCTGTATACGTAGGGCGAACGCTAACATTCCTTCTAAGATACATATAGTATACCATATTCCCCGTATTATTCAAACTCCTGGAGGAATTTAGCCAATGGTTCATGAAACTTACTGTGATACGTGTAGACGAGACCAACAAAGCACAGTCCGGTGAGTCCAAGTACCACATATTGCGCAATCAGATCATCTCGTAAGAACATCTCGTAGATGATGTTCGCCGAAACATTAATCAGTAGACCAATCGTCAATGCGAGTATAAACAGCGCGTATCCATGAGTATTTCCCGTTTGTTTCTGTGATTCCGAACTGGAGGTCATAGAATTAGTCTACCATGTAAATATTATTGATCAACGCTTTTTTATTCTACTTAGTGAAAGTTACCAGGCGCCTCACTACCTTCTAGATGAAACCTTCTTATGGAGTTTTATGGCGACGAAAAAGTGGAGAACATACAGTGTTAGAACTAAAACGATCGAAGACACGCTAACCAGGTCTAGGTTTGAACTCTTAAATGCGTGGGGCAAAAGAATCGGCAATTCAATTATATATAAGATGGGACCAAGTAAGATTAAAATGGCGGCAGAAAATCTGTTTCCTTTGCAGAAAGTGGCTAGAATCAAGACGAGGAGAAAGCTAATAGGTACAAGGTACCACACCATTATCGATGCAAGTCCAGCATTCGGCTGGCTAAGCACTATCGATAAACCCATCGAAGTTAATATCGGGACTAACAAAATTACACCAGTCAATAATCGCATTATAAGCAGAAATAGCTGTTCAATTCGGGATATATCCTTCTTGTTTTGACTAATCATTATTATTTCTCACTAAGCCAGTTTAGTACATTTATGAGTGAGAATGCTACCTCTTTTTAAATTACTGACGATAAAAGTACTGATAGGAATGAGATTCGGTATAAAGTATCTCAAATAGTAAAATCGGACTACGTTGGCGAGGCGTGAAAGTATTTACTAATGAACTCAGCTGTAACGCTATTCATCCACTTATAAATTTCGTGGTGATTCCTACAATTAGCTCTGGAACAAATTGATAACTTGTTAACCAAAAGGGGTTGAAGGCGAATAAAGCTTCCGCACGGGAAGGTTTGGATGCTGCGGATTCTCCGTTTCTTTATAACTTATCAATATACCGTGCTTCACTTCAAATCAGTTGAGCAAGGGGTAAAGAGGTTCCTCATTTCTTCCTGTCAACTTAATGATGCTGTACCCGTGAATCCACTCGTTGTCAAGGAATAAGTCGGCCATACCTTGCAATACCAGGGCTTCATCGGAGGTGAGCGATCTTCGTGACGTGCCTCTATCCTTGATAATACCGGACACTGCCTTAAGCGAAGTTGACAGCTGAGCGATCGTTCTTTCTGCGTAAGCCGTACAAAATTATAGTAAGTATATCGTTTGTGGGCTCTTCTAATAGGCCGGTTCCAAAGTTTCGGCAATGCGATAATTAGTCTAATGTGAATATAAGAAACATACACATAACTTAGGTGGGAACGGAACATGAATGGTATAATTACTCTACTCCAGAGATACCCAAGTGGCCAACGGGGGCAGACTGTAAATCTGCTGGCTTATGCCTTCGGGGGTTCGAATCCCTCTCTCTGGACAAACCTACTCAGAACAGTGATGCTTTTCTCACATTGACTCCCTATCCAGAATTGATTACTATTCCCCTAGGGGGGGATATGTCATACACACCAAAAACCACTAAAGAGCGTTTACTCCACCGACTCAAAATTTCTCAGGGACACCTCAAAAAGGTTCTTGAACTTGTCGAGAAAGATCATTACTGCATCGATGTCCTCCATCAACTCCACGCTGTTGAGAGAGGCCTCAAAAGCACCGAAGATCTCATTCTTGAGAACCATCTCCGAACCTGTGCTTCCGATAGTATCAAGCAGGGAAAAAGTGAAATAGTCATTACAGAGTTAATGGAGATTATTGGTAGAACCGAACGATAATATGCGGACGAACTCAACTCCAACAACATTCAAGGTGCTTGGCATGCACTGCGCCAGCTGTGCAGCGAACATTCGGCGCTCGTTGAAAAAAATACCGGGTGTCATCGACTGCGATGTAAACTACGCAACGGAGCAGGCTACTCTTTCTTACGATCAAGACAGCGTTTCGGTTGAGACAATGAACAGACATCTCCAACTACTCGGCTATTCGATAGAACCAAAGGCGACTATGAATCACTCCACGGAGCATGGTCGTACGAACAGTTCAGGACATAATCATCAGCACGATGAAAAGACTATCGAACTTGCGATTCAGATTCGACAGCTTAGGATCATAGGAGTACTCATGATAACAACTGTCCTGATCATGGGTTGGGAGCTCGGAGCGTCTCTTCGACAACTACCACGGATGAACGATGTTGTAATGAATGTAGTACATCACCTCCTTCCCGTCATGGCAACCTATGTAATGTTTGTTGTTGGACTGCCCTACATCAAGGCGATCGGAAGATTTCTTCGATATCGCGTCGCCAACATGGATACACTGGTCGGAATCGGGACCTTAGCCGCATACGTCTATAGCTTTATTGTCTCGGCATTTGAAGGACCGCTTGCATCGATCATTAATGTTGAGCAGACATACTATGATGTAACGATCATTGTTATTGGGTTTATTACACTTGGAAAATATCTTGAAGCAAAGCACAAACAGCGAACCGGTGCAGCAATCGAAAAGTTAATTCAACTCCAGTCGAAGACCGCAATTGTACTTCGCGAAGGAAAGGAGATCGAAACTCGGATCGAAGACGTCCAGATACAAGACTTGGTCGTCGTTAAACCAGGGATGAGAGTACCACTTGACGGAGTAATTACGGAGGGCGATTCTGCGATCGATGAGTCGATGATTACCGGTGAGTCGGTTCCGGTCGATAAAACAGTTGGCGATACGGTTATCGGCGCAACTCTAAACAAGCATGGGTTTATCATTGTTAAAACAACAAAGAGAGCGTCCGACACCGTTCTTTCACAGATTATCGCGATGGTTGAGCGTGCTCAAGGGTCACGTGCACCCATACAAAATGTTGTCGATCGAGTCTCAGAAATTTTTGTACCGATTGTGCTCGTAGCCGCTCTCGCAACCCTCCTGATCTGGCTTACCATTGGTATTCCTTCGATCGGGATCTCGTCAGCAGTATCGCTCGGTTTATTAAGCAGCATTGGTGTACTTGTTATTGCCTGCCCGTGCGCACTCGGACTCGCCACACCCACGGCCATCATCGTGGGCGTCGGACGCGCCGCCGAACACGGCATTCTAATTAAGAATGCCGAAAGCCTCGAACAACTTTCATCGATAGATTCAGTGGTATTTGACAAAACCGGCACTATTACTCACGGTGCTCCGGTAGTTACCGATATTCGATCACTCGATCCAAAGATCTCTGAGAGCCGGCTACTGAGACTTGCGGCGAGTATTGAACGACGGTCAGAACATCCGCTGGCAGCTGCTATTGTGCATCGCGCTCAGACGAATAGGATGTCACTATTCGCTGTTTCTAAGTTTCGGTCTACAGTTGGACACGGTGCAGAAGGAATTGTTGAAAAAAAGCATGTTTCGGTCCATAAGCCGGATCGACAAGAACTCGATCAACAGACAGTGAAACTCATCAACGAGGGAAAGACCATCGTCTCAATATCGATCAATAAGAAACATGTTGGACTGATCGCTCTGAGTGATACCGTGAAACCAGATGCACATCGGGTGATTCAACAACTTTCAGACCTGGGTATCCAGACGTTGCTGTTGACCGGAGACAACGCGAAAGCAGGATCGTACATTGCAAAACAGGTTGGTGTCGACACGGTGATCGCAGAGGTGCTGCCACAGGAAAAAGCGGCACAAATACAGAAACTACAAAGTCAGGGTAAGAAGGTTGCGATGGTTGGCGATGGGATCAACGACGCTCCCGCACTTACACAAGCGCAGGTCGGCGTCGCAATGGCAACCGGCACAGATATCGCAATCGAGTCGGGCGACGTGATCCTGTTGCACGGCGATCTACAGAAACTACTTTCCGCAGTCCAGATTGCCCGAGCAACTACTCGAACCGTACATCAAAATTTATTCTGGGCATTCATATACAATGTTATCGGCATTCCAATCGCAGCCGGAGTTCTCTATCCGATAAACGGTACGCTCTTAAATCCGATGATTGCTGGTATTGCAATGGCCGGAAGTAGTGTGTCGGTGGTACTCAATTCACTCAGGCTGCAGAAAGTTAAAACCAAATAACGATATGAAACTCATAAATCTTGTTTCCATCTTTATCACCGGTCTTGTTGCGGGCGGGCTGACCTGTATGGCAGTTCAAGGGGGATTGCTTGCGTCGGCGATTGCCCAACGAGAGAGTGAGTCGCTCAAGAAGAACGATAAAAATCACCTACACGTACTTCCAATTCTCGCGTTTCTCGGAGCAAAATTGATCGCCTACACTGCCCTCGGCTTCCTTCTCGGCTGGGTGGGCTCATTATTTCAACTCTCACTTTCGATGCAGTTCTTGCTCCAGATGGGGGTAGCGGTATTCATGATTGGGACCGCTCTCAATATTCTCGATGTTCATCCAATGTTTCGCTACTTTGCACTTCAGCCACCACATGCGGTAGCCCGGCTCGTGCGCCGACAGTCAAAACAACGAGCGCTGTTCGCTCCTGCGATTCTCGGAGCATTTACTGTTTTCATCCCCTGTGGAACGACTCAAGCAATGATGGCACTTGCCATTGCCTCTGGTAGTCCTATTGCCGGAGCAGTGACGATGTTTACTTTTGTTCTTGGGACAGTGCCGGTCTTTTTTACACTCGGATACTTCATGATGAAGGTGTCAGACATTCAAGAAGGTAGGTTTATGAAGATCGCGGCGGTTGCGATCATTATTCTCGCTCTTTTCAATCTGAATAACGCGCTCGGGCTCGCTGGCGCAGGTATTCCGATCGGGAACTATAGCCCTTCGAATTCGATATCGGCCCCGGCCTCGACAACGGCAACGATTTCTATCACCGCTCGTGGATATAGTCCCGAAACAATAGTTCTTAAAACGAATTCAGATGTTACCCTTACTATTACAAATGCGGATATTGTGACCTGTGCCGCAGCGTTTACGATTCCGCAGTATGGAATTCAAACTGTGATTCGACCCGGTACAAGCGAAACGGTTCGGTTTCGTACACCCACCAAGCCAACCACAATTCCATTTATGTGTAGTATGGGAATGTACCGAGGTATAATTATTGTCTCCGATAACTAATATATGAAGCAGTCAATTACACTCCGGATTCAAGGAATGCACTGCTCTAGTTGTGCGATGAATATTGATGGAGAACTCGAGGATCTGGGGGTCCTCCGATCGCGTACTCAGTACGCGCAGAGCGAGACCGTAGTTGAGTTCGACAAACCGATAACCGTTGCTCGAATTCGAAAAACGATCAAGGCGCTCGGCTACGAATCATCCCTAAAACAGTAGAGAGTGTTTGCTATACTATAACCATGTTGCGTAACTGGTGGAATACATTTGTAACCGCTCTGACCAAACCGAGATCATACTCAGATCTGATGAAGCGGTCGTTCTGGGGCGGGTACGGGTACCTCTATCTCCTCTTCTTTGTTGTGGTACTGATTAAGTCGGTCCAGTTTGGTGCAGAAATGCTCCAGTCGCTCCCGAAGATCGAGGCATCGCTCCCTGAAGTAAAACAAACCATTGTTAATGCCTACCCATCTGGATTGGTTGTAGAAATCAAAAATGGACAGGCGTCTACGAATGCTGTGGAACCGTACACTCTTACACTGAAACAGGTCTATCCTAAACTCAGAGAAAAAGACAACGTACGACTTCTTACGATCGACACTCAAGCGACAGCCGACGACTATGAGCGGTATGGATCTTTCGTGCTTTTGACCAGAAACAACGTCATCTATCCAGCTCGGAACGAATCATCCCGAAAAATGGGTTCGTATGAAATTACTCCGCTCAGCTCAATGAAGGAAGACCTTATCATCGATCAGTCCCTCTACTCGCTCCTTACCGCAAAAGCGCTCCCGTATGTCGACAAGGTTCCGGGATTTTTACGGGTGTTTGCAGTTGTCGCCATCGTCGTATTCCCGTTTGTCGGGTCGTTATTTATGGTGAATGCTTCTCTTCTGTATCTCTTGCTCATGACGCTCGTTGTCTGGATTGTGGGTAAAGTGATGAAGTCGGGGCTTGGATATGGCGCATTGTACAAGGCGGGTCTGTACGGGCTCACGCTGCCGATCGTGGCACAGGAGGTTGCATCACTCCTGCGACTTCAAATTCCGGGGCTTTACAACCTTCTGTTTATCGGTTGGATGATTTGTGTCTTGACACTCAATCGATCCGGTATATATACTCAAAGTAATGCAAGATCGAAGAAGGTTTCATCTCGTAAAGCACTATCTTCTCGTAATCGCCGGGCTTAATCTCGGATTTGTCGGTATTTTCCAGGTAGATCTTATTCAGTCGTTGTTTGGCGCATCGCCACTCCTCATCAGAGTTTTGTACGTTCTCATCGGCACATCCGCAATACTTGATCTCATGACACATGGTGCAAACTGCAAACTGTGTCTACGGAAAAAGTGAACTTATTGTTATAAATTATCAGCACATATATCATGGCAAAGAAAAAACGTGCCGTAGTAAAGAGAAGCTCCAAAGCACATCCGCTTGAGAGCCCAATTATTCAAATCGGCATTGTGTTTATCGTACTTTGCGCGCTTTTCCTCATGTTCTATGCAGGAAAGTCAGCACAAATGTATCAATAATCATTTGACTCTTGCATTAAAAAATCCCGACTTTCGTCGGGATTTTTTGTTGGGTGACAAAGCAACTTAATACCCCATATCGCCACCTGGCATCTGAGGCATTGCGGGAGCCGGATTCTTTTCTGGCTTATCGGTAATAAGCGCTTCGGTTGTCAAAACCATTGCCGCTACCGAAACCGAGTTCTGAACCGCTGCTCGAACCACTTTCAGTGGATCGATGATACCAGCCGCAACCATATCCTTTGGCTTCGCTGACTCTTCGGAACTCAGTGTGTAAACATCGTAGCCTTGCCCAACGAGACTTGCCGCTCGTGCTTTCTCAAGGAGGAGTCCTGGGTTAAGCCCAGCATTCTCCATAAGTTTCATAAACGGTGCTTCAAGTGATCGTTTGACAAGATTGAAGCCAATAGCCTCGTCGTCAACGAGCTTTTGAGCTTTTGCGTCCATCTTCTGAGAAATGCTCAGAAGTGCAACCGCACCTCCAGGAACAATACCTTCCTCAAGAGCCGCCTTCGTTGCAGCGACTGCATCGGTAACTCGTTCCTTACGATCTTTCAGCTCAACCTCGGTTGCGGCGCCGATATTAATCACCGCTACACCACCGGTAAGTTTTGCGAGTCGCTCCTGAAGCTTCTCGCGATCAAACTCAGACGTTGAGTCTGCGATCGCTCGTTTAATCTGTTCGATGCGAGCATTGATTGCTGCCTTAGTGCCTTTTCCACCGATGATTCGGGTATTCTCTTTATCGGCCCAAACCTTGTCCGCTCGACCACATTCATCCAGTTCAACGCTCTCGAGCTTCTTACCGAGATCTTCTGAGATCACGGTACCTCCGGTAAGGATGGCGACGTCCTCAAGCATCTCTTTGCGTCGATCGCCAAATCCTGGCGCCTTTACAACGAGTGCATTAAAGGTGCCGCGAAGCTTGTTAACAACGAGTGTTGCCAATGCTTCACCCTCCACCTCATCTGCAATGATGACAAGATTCTTCGAGACCTTTACCGCCTTCTCGAGGAATGGTAAGAGATCTGAAACAGCAGTAATTTTTTTGTCGGTGATCAAGATGGTAGGATTCTCCACCTCAGCCTCCATCTTCTCAGGATTGGTTGAGAAGTACTGGGAAGCATATCCCCGATCAAACTGCATTCCTTCTTTGTGATCGACCGTCGTTTCGATGCTTTTCCCTTCTTCAACGGTCACAACACCGTCTTTTCCTCCAACCTTCTGGAGTGCTTCTGCGATAAGTTTACCGAGTACTGGGTCTGCTGCAGAAATGGTGGCAACGTTTGCTGCATCGGCAATCTTGATGTCTTTTTTAATTTTGACGAGTTCTGCAATGACATATTCACTCGCCTTCTCAAGTCCACGACGCATAATCATCGGATTCGATCCTGCCGAGATCATCTTAATACCTTCCTGCACTAATGATCGAGCAAGGATGGTCGCGGTTGTGGTTCCGTCTCCGGCAACATCGGCGGTCTTTGACGCTGCTTCCTTTACCAACTGTGCGCCCATATTCTCAAACTGATCTTCGAGCTCGATCTCTTTCGCAACCGAGACTCCGTCATGGATGACGCTCGGACCACCCCACTTACGATCGAGTGCGACATTGCGTCCCTTCGGACCTAAGGTTGTCGCAACTGCATCGGCTAATTTATTAACACCTTCGAGAAGCTTTTGACGGGCCTCTGATCCGTATAGAATTTGTTTCGCCATAATAATTATGAAAAATTGATAATAAACGTTACTCAACGATGGCCATGACGTCGTGGTGCTCGATAAGCATCCATTCTTCGCCACCGACCTTCACTTCGTTTCCTCCCCATTTTTTATACAGGACCTTCTGACCAACCTTGACATCGACCGGCATTCGCTTTTCGCCGTCTTCATCAAATTTCCCAGGACCGATTGCCATCACCTCACCGATCTGAGGTTTTTCTTTGGCAGAGTCAGGAAGGAAGATTCCGGACGCGGTCTTTTCTTCTTGATCGACCGGACGAACTAATACAAAATCATGAAGGGGCTTAATAGCAGGCGTGTTGGTATTTTTTGCCATAGCTTTTACTTTTAAAAACTAATAAAATGAATTGACCCAAGGTCTGTTTTTAGGGTTATCCTGAAGCTATTTCAGGACCCCAATTAGCAGTCAAAGCATGAGTATGATAATACATTATTCATGTGTTGTCAATATTTATGAATCCGCAAAATAGTCTTCAGGAAATCGATAAATTGATTCAGCAACTCCAGTCTGCTCAGTTACCGCAAGAGTTGAAGGAAAAAGCACTTCAACAGATTGAGCGAATCTCTCTTACGTTGAAATTTGGCGGATCACTCGCGCAGTTCGATGTAGCGCAGAAGTACATCGACTGGATCACCCACCTTCCGTGGAATACCTCTACCCAAGAAAAACTCAACATTACAGAAGTTAAACAGATGCTTGATGCGCGGCATTTTGGTCTCGAGAAGATCAAAACTCGCGTACTCGAGTACCTCTCGATTCTCACGCTCCAGCGACAGTCCGCAAACGCACTTTCTTATCATGCACCAGTGCTCTTTTTTGTGGGACTTGCAGGAACTGGAAAGACAACCTTTGCTCAAGCAATCGCAGAAGCACTCGGTCGTGCATTTGTCCGAATCCCGTTCGGAGGTCTCTCGTCTGCGCTCGATCTCCGCGGTCAATCGAAGACCTCTCCTGAAGCAGAGCCTGGTGCAATCATCAAGGTCTTGAGACAGGCTCAGTCGAACAATCCCGTAATTCTCCTGGATGAACTTGACCGTATCGCCCCTGCGGCGCAGCCGTCTATTATGGGCGTTCTTCTCGAGTTACTCGATCCGAACCAGAACAAAACATTCACTGATCACTTCATCGACTACCCGTTCGATCTTTCGAAGGTTCTGTTCGTTGCAACAGCAAACAACACGAATGCGATCTCGACCGCGGTTCTCGACCGTCTTGAAGTGGTACAGATGCCGGCATACACCGATGCCGAGAAGATCGCCATAGCGAAACAGTATGTACTTCCCAAGGCAATTCGTAACGCCGGCATGCCGGAGAACACAATCGTGATTGATGATATGCTTTGGCAAAAAGTTACGCGACCGCTGGGCTTTGACTCAGGAATCCGAACGCTCGAGCGAACGATCGAAGGAATCGTTCGACGAGCTGCATTCAAATTGGTTCATGGACAACAAGGTCCATTCCACCTTACCGAACTCAACATCAAGGAGTTTTTGTAGACTGCTCGACGACTGTACATATCTCTTTCTTAAACCGATCAAAGGAATATCGCTCAGCTTCTTTTCGAGCGGTGACACGCATCGTACGATACTTTGCTGGGGAAAGCTTCTGTAGTTTTGCAACAGCAGATTGAAGTGAGTCATCAGTGAGTTTGTCAAATAAAAATCCGTTGACCCCATCATGAACGGTCTCAATGAGACCACCGCTCTTCAACGCAATCACCGGCGTGCCGTATCCCATTGCTTCGACCGGCGCAATTCCAAACTCTTCATCAACCGAGGCAAAGAGAAATGCCTTTGCCCCTCTGAGAAGCTCGTCTCGGAGCTGGTCGTCTGCCTGAGTGATGAACTCGATACTGTCTCCAGCAATCTTCTGCAATGATGGGAGGTCGCGACCATTACCGACGATTCTGAGCTTCCATCGATGTTTGTTCGCAGTTTTGATAAGGAGGTCTATATGCTTCGCCTTTGCAAGTCGAGATACGGTGATAAAGTAATCCTGTGACTCAGTCGTAACTGCGTTTTTTGGTGGAATCGAAACAGGAGGATAAACGACGGTTGCGTTCCGACTATAGAGCCGTTGAATTCTTCGCATCGTCTCCTCGGAGTTTGCAAGAAGAACATCCGGTCGCTGTGAAGAACGGTAATCCCATCGTCGAAGATACGCGTTGACAACATATGCATAGATTTTGACCGGCCAGTACTTCTGCCACTCAACGGCTGTTTCGTATCCATAGAGGTATCGAGGAGGATGATGGATGTAGGAAATATGCTTTGTCGAATGTCTTGTTTTGATTCCTTTACACATATACCAACCTGAGGATGACAAGACGAGATCATACTCAGAAAAATCAAAGCTCTCCCAGATCGATGGTGCAAGAAATCTGAGCGGTGAGTAAAGTTTTCCGATCCATGGGATCTTCGAAGCCCACGACTCCCTTATATCCCACGTTTCATGCTGCGGAAGATTCTTTTTTGCAGTGGTCGGATTCTGAAATGCTGTGTATACAGGAGCGTCAGGAAAAATTTCGTGGAGGGCGAAGAGCACCCGCTCTGCTCCCCCAAACTCCTGGAGTTGATCATGCACCAAAGCGATCTTCATACAGGATAGTATAATGAGTTATATGCATATCTTCCAAAGCATTCTGCTCGGAGTAATCGAAGGGGTCACTGAGTTTCTTCCGATATCATCTACAGCACACCTCATCCTGACGAGTAAATTTCTCGGTCTCAAACAGACTGAGTTCCAGACTTTTTTTGAGGTATTTATTCAATCAGGAGCAATTCTCTCGGTCCTTGCACTCTACGTGCGCTATATTCTCACACATCGAACAATCTTAAAAAATCTTGTGGTTTCATTCGTTCCAACCGCGATGATCGGGTTTGCTCTCCATAAAATCATCAAGACAGTATTTTTTCAGTCCGAACCCCTTATCGTAGGATCGATGATTCTCATCGCGATGGTATTTCTACTTGTTGAACGAAGGGTAAGGAGTGGATCGCTTCAACTTAAAAAGAAGGTTGAGAATCTTACACTCGTGCAGTCCGTTATGATTGGTCTCGCTCAGTCGCTCGCCGTGATACCCGGAGTCTCTCGCGCTGGGATTATCATCGTTGCGATGATGATGATGGGATTCAAGCGTGATGAGTCAGCAAAATATTCTTTTATGCTTGCGATCCCAACTATCATCGCGGCCAGCGCACTCGATCTCTATCAATCCAGAGATATGCTCGCTCAGTCGTCGTCACAGATCGGACTGCTTGCTGTCGGATTCGTAACAGCATTTATTACTGCATATCTTTCGGTAAAATGGCTAATTCGATATCTACAGACGAATACTCTCACCGGATTCGCCTATTATCGCATTCTGCTTGCTATAATAGTCCTACTTACTCTTGTGAGGTAGTCTACTTCGATTGATTAATTAATCGAAGTCCAACTGGATTGCACCCGTAGTTCAATGGATAGAATGTGGGATTCCGGATCCCATGATGAGGGTTCGATTCCCTCCGGATGCACAGTATAATTTGGATAGGGCCCTGAGTTAGACGGTACAACGCCGCATTCGCATTGCGGAGGAAGGAGTTCAATTCTCCTAGGGTCCACACTCTAACCGAGATGATAGTTTAGTATAATAAGCTAGTCACACGGGCCTGTAACTCAGCGGTTAGAGTGCCATCCTTATAAGATGGAAGTCCTTGGTTCGATTCCAAGCAGGCCCACAGTGAACAGCACAGGTAGCCAAGGTGGTCACGGCGGGGGTCTGAAAAACCTCAGATGTCAGTTCGACTCTGACCCTGTGCACACTGCTTGCAAGAATCGCTCCATACTCCCATTCATTTGACAAAATTGCTGTTCGATATTATTGTATATATCCAAAACTATGTCGAAAGAATCCGGATGGACAATCATGCAGTCAGCGAGAAGAGAGGGACGAGATCTCTCTGTGCTTCAAACCTCATTTGACCGACTGTATGTAAATCCGAATGGGCTCGGTCTACATTTCCAAGAAGACTGGTGGCTTCTACCAGAGCACCGTGACGGGCATCCGCGGGTGATCGATACCGACACGGGAGTTGAGAGCACATTGGTTGTCGCCGCAACGATCAGTGTGTTTGATGATCCACTCCTTGATGCGATGAAAGATATTCCTGATGCGGAGTTCTACAATCAAGCTCACCGAGTTCATATCGATGACACTGCGGCAGGTTGGATGAAACGAAGTACAGATGGTGAAGTCTCATGTATCACGATTACCGATCGTGACGGACGAATGGTTGTGAATAAAATATCCCCGGTGGAAACGCATCGCGCCATCAGCTCCTACATTACCGAGGCCGGTATGTTCGTGGATCACATCATTCCTGGCGCATACGCCATTGGTACTCCATTTCAAGGGCAGACCGGATTGGAGACGAGAGTCACTCGCCCGTTCGATGGACCACAGAAGTGGATGGGAAAACTCATTCCAAAACCGTAACGTGTGATGGTGCGGTATAATAGAGTATTGCGGGTGTAGTTGAGTGGTACAATGCGTCCTTGCCAAGGATGAGCCGAGGGTTCGATTCCCTTCACCCGCTCCAGTTATCGCTTTAGAAGTTCTTCAAACGCATCTTGCTCCGTTTTGTACGTAAGTGTTTTTCTTACCTCATCTGCGTCAACGAATTTTGCCTCCGAGACCTCCCAGTCGTGATCATTTGGATCACCTGAGACATACTCCATCAAATAATAGTGCACCGTCTTATCAACCAGTGTATCCCCGAACTGATAGTTATAATGACCTGTTGTTGGACGATGATCTACGACCTTTGCAACAATCCCTCCCTCCTCTCGAACTTCACGGACTGCGGCTGATTCCATCGACTCGGTCGCATCGGTATCACCGATGAGTCCTTTGGGAAATCCCCACCCCTTGTGCTGAGAGTGCTGAGTAATCAGCCATAATTTATTTCCTTCATCGATCTTGTAAACGATGCCTCCTGCAGAGTTCTCTTCCTTCTGTTTCATAGTGAGATTCATTATAATGTACCTATGGTCGAAACTCCAAAACCTCGTAGAAAACGGTTCTCACCGTTCGGTCGATACTTTGCGAAACTCGATCAGATTGATGGCGACCTCAAAGGTTCACAAGAATTTGGATCATTCCTGATTCTTAACCTCGTTGAAGAAATCGGAGAAATGTCTCGCGCGTATCTCGCAAAACACGGCCGCAAACCAACAAACATTGCAGCACAGATGGACGAAACGTATGAGCAAGAGCTTGGTGATATTATGGTGGCGGTTATTCGATTTGCACGGGTGAAAAATATTGATCTCCATCGTCGCATTATGACATCGCTCAATAAAATTAAACGTCGCAAGACGAACCCGAAGCAATGAATCAAACAGACGTAAAAAAAATTCTCCAGCAAGGCGAGGCAATCGAGGATAAGGTAGACCAGCTGTTACAGGAGGAACAGAGGGTTGAGAAGAATGTAGAAGAGGTTAAGCAGGAAGAAACGGTGATTGCTCAGGTTGAGACGAAACGCAAACGATTTGTCCGCAAGCTCGCGAAGCATAAATTTCTCTTCTCGATGGTTGCATCGCTCGGCGTTGTGCTAGTTTGGCGAGGATTATGGGATGTAACGGCTGAACTCCCCGTTTTAAAGGACTCGCTCGTCGCACTCCTCATTGGATTTGCGATTATCTGGTTTCTCGAAAAGTACTCCGAGATCTAAGAATCCCTCTGCTTCAGGTATAATATAGTCCTACCAGTGAATGATTGGTGCGGTGGCGAAGGTGGTAACGCGGCTGTCTGCAAAACAGCTATGCAGGGGTTCAACTCCCCTCCGCACCTCCAGGAGAGGTGTCAGAGTGGCCGAATGAGCTGGTCTTGAAAACCAGTAGGGCGGCAACGTCCTCGTGGGTTCGAATCCCACCCTCTCCGCCATGGCGGACAATCAGTTATTTTTTGTTGGTCAAAAAGCATTCATCGAGAAGGAAGATACGCTCCTTCTGATGATTGACCCTGTCTATGGACTCGATCTCCCGGGTGGGCGTATTCAGGTTGATGAACGAAATCTTCACGACGCACTTCAGCGCGAGCTTCAGGAAGAGACACAGCTTACGGTTACGATCGGAAAACCGATGGTAACCTGGACTTGGCATGTTGCGTCAGAGGATCGTGTTGGCTTCTTGGTCGGGTATCAGTGCAAATACCGTTCCGGTGAGGTGATATTAAGTGATGAGCATTCTGAGTATCACTGGGTTACCGAGAACGATGCTGAATCATTTCTGCGAAGATATCAGAAAGAAAACCCTGAACTTTGCGATGCAATTCGCACCTACTTTACCGTACGGTGATTGTCTGTTCTCTCGATGCACCGACCGAAATATACCGAATTGGAAGTCCTAACTCCTTCTCTAAAAAGCGTAGATACTGTCGCGCAAGAAATGGAAGTTTGCCGTGCGATCGGATATTCGATGTTTTCTCCATCCAACCTTTAAATGATTTATATACTGGTTGAACATTCTCCAATGTGTCCGGATCCATGTCTGGCATGACCATATGCACTTTCGTTCCAACTCGATATCCAATACAAACCTTTATCGTCTTAAACCTATCAAGCACGTCAAGCTTCATAAGTGCGATTGAGCGAGCTCCTGAAACGTTACAACCGTAGCGAGTTGCAGGAAGATCAAACCACCCACATCTTCGAGGGCGACCCGTTGTTGCGCCGTACTCTCCACCGACCTCTCGGATCTTCTCCCCATCAGCATCGAAAAGTTCTGTTGGCATTGGCCCACCTCCTACCCGAGTTGAGTATGCCTTCGTTACCCCAATAACATCGGTTATCTGATGATCGTGTATGCCGGTTACGAGACTGAATCCGGTTACTCCGGTGTGACTTGAGGTAACATACGGGAATCCTCCGAGCGCGATGTCGAGGAGCGCTCCTTGTGCGCCCTCACCGAGTATTGTTTTCTTTTGTTTGAAGTACTCTTGCGTAAGTAAAAACGTGTCATCGACAAACTCCTTGAGAAATGCGCGTGCACGAAGCACTTCCGGTAA
The DNA here is from genome assembly GCA_964535635.1 of uncultured Gammaproteobacteria bacterium. Lineage (GTDB taxonomy): Bacteria > Patescibacteriota > Microgenomatia > UBA1406 > GWC2-37-13 > CAZLQR01. Next base: position 22,084 of record CAZHVF010000001.1, read on the forward strand.
AGATTTCGCGAGTGAAATCGCTTTCCCTCCAAGAAGTTGAATGAGCTTATTCTGTCTGCGAAGCTCTGTTGCATACCGTTCAGAAAAATCTCGCGTATATAAATCCTTCATTCGAAACCCTTCGCGCGCAGTACGGTCTGCATAGGTTGGTCCAATTCCCCGACCGGTAGTCCCGATCTTTGACTTACCGGATTTTGCATCCTTCAACTGATCGCGAAGGATGTGCCATGGCATGACGAGATGGGCTCTGCGAGAGATCCGTAAGTTATGCTTTGTGATTGAGACGCCTGCCTTTCTCAGCTCCCGAATTTCTGCTACGAGCGCAGTCGGATTCACCACCACTCCAGACTCGATGATGTTCAGTGTTTTTTTATGAAGAATACCGGATGGTACGAGGTGGAGTTTGAATGTACCCTGATCGTTTTTGATGGTATGGCCAGCGTTACTCCCTCCCGCATATCGAACAACAACGTCGGCTTTTGGAGCAAGGAGATCGACGATCTTTCCCTTACCACTATCGCCCCAAAGCGTATCAACTACGACAGAAATATTTCCCATACCGCCAGCAGTATAGAAAGACAATTGATTCTTGTCAACCGAGTACTATAATGAGTGATATTTCATGTATTACTACAGTCCTACGCACGGCAAGGTAGACCTCCAGGAACTCAAGCGAATTGTTTCAATGTACATGGCGACCGGGAATAAAAATGACTACCAGATCATTGTTGGAACCGACTCCCAAAAGATAAAATCAGGGAACGGATATGATTTCGTTTCGGCACTGGTTGTACATCGTATCGGTGGTGGAGGCATTTATTTTTGGCGAAGGGAGCTTTTCGATAAAACAATCAGTCTGAAAGAACGCATGTACCGCGAAGCATTGATGTCCCTCGAAGTGTCAGAGGGCTTCGTTGAACTGTTGCGTCATAATGGAATCTCGAAATTCAATATTCAGATTCATATCGATATCGGTCGCAACGGAGAAACGCGCGATCTCATACAGGAACTGACCGGTATGATTCGCTCGAATGGGTATGACGTTAAAATCAAACCAGACTCCTTCGGTGCAAGTAAAGTTGCCGACCGCCACACCTAAATAATTATGGAGGGCGAATCACTTATCGAACATAAATTCACAGGATCGGTTCGGCCCTTAACAATGACTGATGTGGATGCTCTTCGTCAAATCCTAGAACACTGGATACGAAATCCTGAAAAAACTGAACCAAGATTGGCAGATATAGATAAGGTTCAGGAGGTAATGCGCGCATCAGTGCGCGGAGAAAACACTCGTGAATATAGAGTTGCAATAGAAAATGATCGCATAGTTGGCGTTATGGGATTCAAAATCCCAGATCCAAGCGAGCCAGACGACGGACAAAAGATGCTTGAATTTGCTACGACCGATAATCCAGTGGAATTTATAAATGCTTACGTTGACACTAGTCGACGTCTGGGTAAAGGAGTTGGAAAAGCGCTCTTTAAAGCGCTTGAAGAAAGAGCGAGAGAAAAAAGATTTAAAGAAATACTTGTGAACAGTGGTCCTAACTTTAAAGATTCTGGCTGGGCATTTTGGGACGGTATTATGGGTCCGAACCCAAGGCCACGAAACTTACCAGCGGACCAGTTAGTGAACGCTGTTGGATGGGCGACAGATATGTACGGACCTGGTATCGATGCTCCTGTCTGGAGAAAGTCTATTAGGTAGTAGGACTGATAAATGGCGTGTGGTTCGCCGTTTCTCCACTGAGGTCACGTGCTACGTAACAGCGTTGAGTCAGGTCGTAACCGTTAAAATTAAATCTCTCTGAGAGAAAGATTCTACGCTGAGCATCACTTGAGTATTGATTATAAAAGTGCCTGATGGTCCGACTGTAGTTTGAAACAGCGCCGTCATCACCTGGAACAAGTATTTTTGTTTTTCCTCTCTTTAGAGCGGTATCGGACAAGCCATCGATGAAGGTTTCTATGAGAGTGCTTATGTCGTAAGATTCTTCGTGTGGAATATCGAAACCTCGTACTAATAATGCGTTTTCACCTGTTTCCGTAGCGACTTCAAATACGAGCACCGATCCGATGAACTCAGGAGTACCCCCCGCTGTTGCCCTTCGAACAAACTTATACGGGACAACATCGCGACCTTTAAGTAAGGGATATTCAGCCGTATAACACACATCGGCTAAGTATCCCGACATCTCTCCGATAAACCCTCTATCAGGGATTGCTTGGATCGTAGCTCGTGAAGCAGTCTTCGTAAGCTCCATCCTACTCACTCCTTCATTCAACCTCCCGTAATATGGCTCAAATATTTCTCGCAGATTATCTCGATGCTCCTTGATAGCCTGTCTCGTTTCTAGCGACCAGTATTTCATCATCTCGCCATCACTACCAAACTTAAGCACGTGCTCTTTGAGTGGATCCTTGATAAAATCTTTTAGTTTCAGTATGTTTTCCGGCTTAATAGGAGCCGTCTCATTTCTTAATTCAGAGAGCTCACCCATTAACTCTCTGAAACCAGGCTCAACTTCGTAGAGTCGTGCAAGTATAGTTGCCTGGATAAGTCGTCCGAGTTCTACACGATCTGACTTACCTGCTTTGATCGCTATAAGACGTCGAAATAAAACATCCGATGTTAATTCTTCGGTTGTGAGGGAGCTTATAGAATCTAGGTAAGCTTGATACCTTGTTGATTCAGCCTCCAGCGCAGATTGACGTTGTGGATCAGCGGAATCTCTGAGGGTTTTAAGCGTTGCTAGTTTATTTCGCAGCAGCGATTGTGCAGCACTCTGAATCGCTCCAGACTCATTCTCAAAATTAACCCCTTTCTGAATCTCGAGAGCTAATTCGCGTACTGTATCTACATATGGGGATATGTCAAGATGGAGCTCGATATTATCTGAACTTAAAGTTATAGATTCGTAACCCTCAGGGACATCTTTCACGAGTCCTCTTTCGTGGTCTTTTTGGAAATCAGATACAATTTCAGTGAATGTAAGTCGATGAACGTCAAACCTATGAGATGCCTTACCAGTCATTATTTTGAGCATTTCGAGCTCATAGAGGTTGAGGTCCGACAAATCGAGTAATGGCTCTTCTCCATACATTTTATCCTTCATGAGACTGATCGATTTGAGAAATTCTGCCTTATTCGTAAGTCCTATGTCTCGCATCTGACGGGGCAATTCGGCAATACTTCCATTTTCAAGTTGAGTTAATGCATCAAAGTACTGCACAATCATATTCGACTTTGAAAAACCGAAGAGCTCTATATATTCTCCCGCCATCCGAACAGTCTCGGCTGAAAACTTCAATTTCATTCTATCTACTAAGTAATCCATAAAGTCTGATGTACGATCATAGGCGTTATGAAGAAAGGCATTTCTTCGCTCATCATTATCCTCAGGAAGCGCTCGGAAAAATCTATTCATAACTTCGTCTCCGAATAACACTCTCCAATCCTGTTTTGTTCCCTGCATGATAAATCTCTTGGGGTCAGCTTCAGCATATCTACGAACGCCATCGCTGCCAAATATCGCTTTCCAATCGGCTAGATTTAGTGTCTTAATTGCATCTGGCTTATAAACGACTAATGAATTAAAAAGATTGTCGAGCTGTTGAGGATCTTGGAGATCGTTCACGAGCTTTGAGAAGTATTCTTTAATAGCAAACGCTTTCATTTCATAATCGAAATAAGCATTTCCTTTTGTGTCACCAATAGCCGTGCAAAACTCTGCAATATTGCGGGCAGTTATTGCCATTTGATCCTCTGTGAGTTTTGCGTCTATTAAGTAGACACTAAGCTCGGCGAGCTCTCTCGGAATCCTTCGCCCCAGTTCTGGCTTAATAAGTCCTTCCTTTACCAGTGTTGTATTTACCATAGAGGCTCTCTGCAATACTTGAACCCGCATGCTTCCATCTCTCAGAAATACGCTCACTGGCAGTTGGGTATTGGCGATAAGTTGCACAGCGGAAATGAGTTGCTCATCGGTTAAATCGGCACTGAGGAGTTGAGCAACTAACGTACGAGTGTTATCTGATGGTTTGAAGCGGTCATCAATCAAATCAGTACCTCGCACAGACTTCCCGAGCACTAATATTCGTTTGATACGCGCGAGCTCTTGATCCCTCTGTTCTGCCGTTAAATCAACTCTATTAAATATCTCTTCAATATCTTTCTTCCTATCAGAGGTAAAACCGAAGGGAAGCTCACTTAGTTCATTACCGTCGAAATTTTGTGAGGTATGAGTTCTCTTAATTACGTCAACTATGTCTGCGTCTGTAATATACACCCTGCGGTCATGAATATATTCGGATAGTTTAAGGTCGCCCTTTGGATATTCTGTCAGCCCGAGTTGCATGGGGACCAATACACGTTGCTTCACGGCGTGTTTCAAATCCAACAGCGCTTCGCTTTTTTGCGCATATGTGCCTATCTCTGAAACTCGCAGTTCAAGGAGCTCAGACCTTACCGACTCGAGTTCAGGGAATTTTATGAGAGAATCGTTAACCAATTCTGGCCAATCTGCTCGTTCCTTTATTTTGAGAAGTGCTCGTCTCGCATGACCCTCGAAGTATGTCGACTGCCTTCCTCTATGATCCCCTGATGTTCTGCTGTCTAAAGAATTCATTACGACGAGTCTCCGTATTAGCTCTGGCGTAGGATATTGAGCAAGAAACTCAACTGCTTTTCCGGGCTCTTCAACTCTCGCTCGCTCCTTCCAGTGAGCATCTGGTGAATAATCTTCGGTTTGGCGTTGTTCCAGACATATGTTCATCGATTCTTCATATATTTCTTTTTGTAATTTATCGGCAATGCCCTCGGAAAAGAAATGCTTGTAGAGATCGGTGTTCTCGTATTTTTTCACGGCAAGGAGCGCGTGAACTCTATTTTCAAATCCGGTTATGGCAAATGGCATATCCAGCGCAAACAGCTCTGCTTCAACTAAGCTCTTCACACTATCAGTGAATCTGTGTTCATGAAAAGGATCAATGAGACGATCGAGATTTAATTCACGAAGTTTTGATGCAGCTCGATTCTGAATGGGTTGATATTTAGCAGCTCTTTCTTCATATTCAGGGTTATGTCTACCGGGAATTTCCTTTTTTGCCATCACATACTCTCTCAAAAGTTGCTGAGCAGTAATAATTTCGTCTGGTGTAAGGTCCGAGTTGTAAAACTGAATAATTTCTGCGAAGTCATCGTTAAGAACTGCGTTCTTATAGTATTCTTCAAACACAGTCTTCGGTGCTCTTTTTATATCCTCTACCTCTTTTTGCTCTCCGCGTGAAAGATCGTTCCATGCACGACCACTAACCATTTCCTTCACAGCGCTCGCCCTTATCTTGAACTCTTCGAATGCCTTTTTAGCATCGAGGCCTTTCTCTGGATTCAGGACATCGCTGGACACGTCACTGTTTCCAGGGGGAGGTGGAGAGGCGCTAAGGGGTGTATGATTTATTACTGGTTTTGGTTTTTCAAGCAGAGCTACTGAGCCGGTTATTTCTTGTCCTTCTGGCATATTTCATCTTACCAAGATTTACTCGCTTCGAATAGCATCGATCGGCGAAAGATCTGCCGCTCGTTTTGCCGGAAAGACGCCGAAGATCACGCCGATTGCCGTGGAGATTCCGATCGCAAGAAGTACCGTTGGGGCATCGACATAAGCAGGGAATACGCTCTGAACCGCGAGAATAATGAGGTAAGAAAATACAAGTCCCATCAGACCACCAAACATAGACAAGATCACCGACTCAACAAGAAACTGATATAAAATGTCTGCTTTCCGAGCACCAAGCGCTCTGCGAACTCCAATCTCACGAGTTTTCTCGGTGACCATAACATACATGATATTCATGATTCCAATTCCTCCTACGACCAGTGAAATCGCTGCAATGGCTACAAGCGCCACATTGAGCGTACTGAAGATCTGATTGAGGGCGTCTAATATTTGTGTTGGCTCGAATACTGAAAACTCATCCTCTTTATATCTCTTCAGGAGCACATCCGAGATATCGTTCTTGATTGTCGTAACGCTGGTGCCGGTACTGAACTTGATCGAAAAAGCTACAAACTTTTTATCCGGGTTAAAGATATACGCACTTTTGTATGGAATGTACACAAACGAATCAAGATCCGGTCCTCCAAAACCACCGCCTTTTGATTTCAATACACCGATAACTTTGAAGGATGTTCCCTGAATTTTAATGGTATTTCCAACTGCATTCTCTTCACGGATGAATAGTTTCGCAGCCAATTTGGGCCCGATTACGACACGCTTTGCTCGTCGAGATACATCCGCCTTTGTAAACAACTCGCCGTACTGAAGCTCAAGATTTAGTACCGGAAAAATATCTTCGTTCGTTGCATAGAGATCGGCGAACTCTTTTTTACTCCCATAGATAACATCGCTACTTGTTGCAAAGATTGGCGCAATATTTTTTATGGTGCGAATACGGTTCAGTGAGAGAAAATCCTTATCGTCAAATCGAATTGCTCCAACGGCCGACCCACCTGTTCTGAACTGACCATTTCGAATTACTGTCCCCGGGACAACGCGAAGAGTATTTGTGCCAAAGCTTTCGAATTGATCTTGAATGTATTTTTTCAAACCGAGGCCTGCTGCAGTCAACAGAACAACCGCCATCACTCCAATGAGAATTCCCAATGATGTAAGAAACGTTCTCCCCTTATTTCGGGAGAAGTTAAAAAGAGCGTTCTTGAGTAAAAATGAGAAATACATTATGCGATTTTTCCGTCAACTATTCGAATTTGTCGTTTTGTCTTTGCTGCAATGTCAGGTTCATGCGTGACGATGACTACCGTAATTTTATCCTTTGTATTTAGCTCCTTTAAGAGCTTCATGATCTCGTCACCGGTCTTGGTATCGAGATTTCCTGTCGGCTCATCTGCAAGAATGAGTTTCGGCTCCATAATCAGCGCGCGGGCGATCGCGACTCGCTGTTGTTGTCCGCCGGAGATTTTGTTTGGGTAGGAACCGGCTTTATCTTTCATGCCGAACCGTTCAAGAAGATAGAGTGCCTTCTCTTTAGGATCGTAGGAGAGTTTTTTTCGGGCGTAAACGGTTGGGAGAAGAATATTTTCGAGAACCGTCAGCTTACTGATCAGGTTAAACTGTTGAAAAACAAAACCAACAAACTCATTACGAAGTGTCGAAATCTGATCATCGTCCAATGACGAGATGTCCTTTCCATCAATAAACACCTTCCCCGTCGATGGCTTGTCGAGAAGTCCGATAACATGCATTAATGTAGATTTTCCACTTCCGGAAGGACCGATGATCGCTGAGAATTCGCCGTCTTTTATCACGACCGAAACTTCTTTGAGGGCGGTAAACACAAGATCCTCATCGAGTCGGTATTCTTTGATGACGTTGTCGAGTTTAATCATAGATGATATCGCCTTCCTGCAAACCTTCGAGAATGACCGTGGCGGTATCAATTTCTTCACCGAGCGTTACAGGGGTTTTGACTTTCTGATCATTTTTCTTTGTGTACACAAAATTCTTGCCGCTCTCACGATGAATGAAGGTCGTTGGAACACCAAGAACATCATGAATCTGCTTTGTGACAAATTCGATGTCTCCTGTCATGCCGAGTCGATACTTCATCGCTTGCGATGCGGCGGATGATGCTTCGAGATCAACCTTCACTTCATAAACAGTGCCCGTCTCATCTGCTTTTGGTGTAAATGCAATCGACTGTACGGTTCCGGTATCTCGATCGTCCGGAAATGCATCGAAGGTTATCTTTCCCGTATCGCCTTCCTTCAGCTTAATCACATCTGTCTGATCAACGGCACCAGAAAAGTACAGCGTAGATGGATCGACGATGACGATCTCTGCCTGCGTTGGGGTGATGTTTACTCCTGCTTGTTTGGTTCCCATCGCCACCACAATCCCGTTGATGGGTGAGATGAGTGTTGAGTAGCGAAGTGCGATGTCCGAAAGCTCTACATCCAAGATCGAGCTATCAAGATCGTATTGTGATTTTTTGTATGCGTCGATTGCATCCTGTCTCGCATACTGGTCGGCCGGAAGTGCATGATTGTCGTAGTCGAGCGTTGAGTTATCGTGCAACATTCGCTCTTTTTCATATGCGATCAGTTCTTTTTGGAGTTGTTTTTTGAGCGTTTGTTGGTCGAGTGAGGCTACTGCTTGATACTTTTTTACGGTGTCGCCCTCCTGCACTCCGAGCCATGCAAGCCGACCCGATGTTTGAAATCGAAGTGTTGCCTTTTGCATTGCATCGACCGAGCCAGAAAATGTCAGCACTTCCTGAAGTGTCTGGCGCTTTACCCGGTAGGACACTTCTGAGGCATCTTTTGGCTTTCCGGCGGTTGCTCGATATCCGACAAAGCCGAGTACTGCGATGATGATGAGAACGATGATCCAGCGCTTCTTGATAAACTTCCAGATTGATTTCAGTTTTGACATAGGATGTTATAAGTATGGAGCCCAGTTCCCTACCGGCATTGCATTTCCCTGAATAAAACTCCACGCATACAGGTAAATAGCGGGTAGGAGAATGATCATCGCGATCACGGCTCTCCTTGAAGTAAAAAACTTCTCAAATATTATACAGGTTATTGGCCATAACGGCAAAGCGTACCGCGATATATCGCGGTGCTGTACGAAGATGAGTCCAATAAAAAATACGAGTGAAAAGTAAAAGAGCGACCGGAGTTGATGTCGGTACGAATTGATGACGGTCACTGCGTAGAGGTAAAAATACAGCACGATCTCTTCCAACCAATGCGTGCCAACCCACTTTGCCGATGCATCGAATGCAGAGAACGGATACGGCATCGGTACAACATACCCAGTGTGCCAATATGCAAATGGATCATAATACTGCTGTGCATAGATCGTACAGACGGCAAAAAGTCCAATAGGTATCAAGAGGAGCCATACCGAAGCAGATGTAAACTTCTTCGACTCACGAGTACGTACGATCTCTGCAAGCGCAAATCCAGGAAAAAGGAGTATGCCGGGCAACTTTGTCATCACCGCAAGGCCTCCCGCAAGTCCGGCACCGATGTAGTTTTTCTTCTCGTAGAAGAAGATTGCAGTGAGGGCGAGCAACATGAAGAGACTCTCAGGTGACCCTACCGAACGGACTACGAGAAATCGAGGCAGCATGAGCATCGTCATCGTGAGGAGGAGCGGACGTTTGGTGAGGTTCTTCTGCCGAAGAATGTAATAAAACATCCATCCCATCAGAACCGTCGAAAGTATAGTAACCGCAATCATCGCCTTCGGATACCCAAGAAAAGAGAGTGCCCGAATGATGGCTGGGTATAGGGGAAGATGGGCGGCGAAGTATGACGCTGGCAATCCATTTTCTAGGTGAAGGGCATTGATTGCGGTAGGATTATAGAACGTTTTTGCTGCAACGACATAGAGGAGACCATCATAATTTCGATAGAGAACTCCGGTATCGGTGTTTTTTATGTGTACACCCACCGCAGAGAGCTGGGGAACAAAAGGCAGCCACACGATCGCGCTTGTGAGAAGGACAAATAAAGCGATGAGTACGTAGTCGCGATAGGCGCTTAAAAAGCGGGGCATGATTTATTATACTATGGTAATGCTAAAGAGAATTGAGTCGCTCTTCGGAGGTCGCTCTTGGCTCCTATCGGTCACCCTCTTGTTTGGTGTTGGTCTTTTTCTTCGGCTCTTTCGTATCTACGAATCGGCAACCTTCCTTGGTGATCAAGGACGTGATGCCTTGGTGATGTTTGATATCACTACTCTTCGACACTTACCTGCACTCGGTCCGATTACCTCAGTTGGAAGCATTTTTCTCGGTCCGCTCTACTACTATCTCATGGCACCGTGGCTCGCACTCACGTTTTTTAATCCGATAGGACCTGCCATAGGCGTTGCGCTCATCAACTCAATCTCCCTTCCGCTCCAGTATCTCGCGGTAAAAGAAATGATCGATAAGAAAGTTGCACTCCTCTCGGTTACGCTCGCGACATTCTCCTGGGTATTAATTGAATACTCCCGATTTTCATGGAACCCAAATCTCCTTCCACAGGTAACGTTTTTTTCTGTGTACACACTCTATAAGATCGTGCATACCAAAAAACTACGTTACTTCATCGCACACGGAGCGCTCCTCTCCTTGGCTGTGCAACTGCATTACCTTGCAGTATTTCTCCTCCCGATCACCATCGTTGTACTCTTAATCAATGATCTGAACGAGAAGAAAAAAACATTACTCCTTCATCTCGGCAATACGACCGTACTCGGCCTTTCCTTCATTCTCCCATTCGCACCATTCATCTTATTTGAAACACTGCATTCATTCCCGAATGTGCGGAGTATCCTCCACTTCTCATCTACAAACTCAGGAGCAAGCACTACGCCGTTTATCACCGAAGTCTTTACAACCGTTCAAAATATGACATTGTACGCATTTCAACAAACAGTCATCGATCGTATCGCGGCACTTATTGTCCTTGGATTGATAACCATCTTCATTGTTGCTCTCAAGCAAAAACGAGCTCTCACCTATGTTGCAGGACCACTCCTCATTCTCATTCTCGGTACATCGCTCTATAAAGGACCAAAATATGCACACTACCTTGGAGGTATGTACATACTCCTGTACGTTATCGCGAGTAGTCTGCTCATTAGTCTCCTCAATAAATCTCGGCTCGTTGGACTATGCGTTACTGGAGTTCTGATTGCACTCTTCCTCAGCATGAATATTCCAAAATATTACTATCTCTTTGAACGGGAACATCAGAATCAAATCGAAAAAGCCAGACAAACCGCTGACACGATTATCTCAATGGATCCAGGGGATTCCTTTACCCTTACGTCATCTCCAGATGCGTACGCGGATTATCCCTATCGATACTTCCTCCTTTCCATGGGACACGCGGCGATTGCAAAAGAAGCCGATTCCTATGCAAATCCGAAGAATCTGTTTATTGTCTGCGAAACCGACTGCAATCCTATGAACGATCCGCAGTGGGCAGTGGCACATTTTAATGCAACGGAAATTTCGTCGATGAAAAAGGTTTCACGATATCCGTGGATTACGGTTTACAAGCTGACGCATTGATGTCCATGAAAATTTCACTTGTCATTCCCTGCTACAACGAAGAGACGAATATCCAAAAAGGAGTACTCGATAAGGTTGGCAACTATGTTGTCGAGAACGATCTGTTTGGTGAAGTGCTTATCGTTGACGATGGCTCAACTGATAACTCTCGGATGATCATCAAAAAAACATATCTCCCCAAATACAAGAAATTCCGTCTCGTCGAGAACCAACATGGAGGAAAAGCAAGTGCGGTGATTACCGGAATTCAAAAGGCAGCAGAAGAGCATGTCATGTTCATGGACATTGATCTCGCAACGCCGATCGAAGAATCGGAAAAACTCATTGAGCATGCTAAAAAGAACGTCGACATCGTGATCGGATCTCGTAGCTCAACACGGGAAGGCGCTCCATTTCTACGAAAAGTTATGGCGGTAGGATTTATCATTATCCGGAACGTCGCCCTCGGTTTGAGAAACATACGCGATACACAGTGTGGGTTCAAGCTCTTCCGTCGAACCGTCGCTCTATCGATCATTGATCGAATGAGACTGTTTCGTCATCACGATCTCGTCTCAGGGTCGTCGGTTTCAGCTGCATTTGATCTCGAGTTCTTATTTCTTGCAACGAAGTTACAATACTCCATTAAAGAAGTGCCGGTGTCATGGCGCCATGTTGAAACCAAGAACGTTTCGTTTATCCATGATACGTTCGAGACATTAAAAGACATTGCTACGATCATGTATTTCGATCTCACGAAACAATATGAATCGAATTAAACAGCACCTTCCGTTCCTTCTTATCGCGACCGTCGTCGCCATACTCTTTCTCCTGAGACTTGGGAGAGATATGCTCTGGGATTGGGATGAATGTCTGTATGGTCAGTACGCGAAAGAGATGGTGCGAACTGGACACTACCTCACTAATATCTGGAACGGGTACATCGATCTTCAAAAGCCACCGCTTTTTAGTTGGCTCCTTATCGTCCCAACAATCCTCAAACAACACGAGTTCGGTCTGAGAATGGTAAATGTCATCGCGTCACTCGGATTGTTATCGAGCGTGTATCTCTTTGCAAAACAATTTTTTAACCGTTCGACAGCGCTTCTTTCAATTCTCATTCTTTTAACCGCTGAGGTTTTTGTGATCTATTCGCTCAAGCTCAGCACCGATATGACCTATACACTGTTTTTGTTTCTTGGCGTGTGGACCTGGCTGTCGAATAAGCGGTGGAGTCCGTGGATTGCGGGAATGCTATTCGGGCTTGCCACGATGACAAAGGGAATTGGCGTTATACAGTTTCTCGGCGCTCTGTTCATCTCACTCTTTCTCAACTACAGAAAAGGACGACTGCTTAATTTTTTGAAGATGTTCGCTCTTGCTACACTCGTCGCACTCCCATGGCATCTGGCATCCTACACCGAATATGGATATCAATTTGTAAAGGTTTACTTCCTCGACAATATCATAAAAAGATCAAGATATCCGATCGAGTTTCACCGAGAGCGCGTATGGTTCTATGGAATACTTGTCTATCGTGAATTAATGCCATGGCTTCTCGCCGCATTCACATTCCCCGTTGTAAAAATTCGTTCGCTACTCAACCTTAAAAAAAACGAAACGATCTACACAATACTTCTCCTCGTCATTGTTCCGTTGATAGGCATCACTCGCGTACAAACAAGGATTGCATGGTACATATTGCCGCTCTATCCATTCCTTTCGATCTATCTTGCGTACTGTCTAAATATTTTCATTGAGTTCATATCGGTAAAATTCCCCAAACAACATCAACGCCGAGTACAGAATGTAGCTTTCTGTCTACTAGCATTATTAATCGCCTATGACGCAGGTAAGCTGATTCTCAATGAGACTCGTGTCTCACAAGTAATGCAATCGATTGACACTCGTCAGGAAGTAGCTCTTCAGGTCGCCAGACAACCGCAACGATACCTAACGTACCTCGTCCCGTTTGGAGAACGACAAGCGAAGGTGATTCTTCCTCCAGAGGAGACGATCGATATGACCTGGGTATATGGTGGGAATGGCTGTATGGTCTATTATGGAGATAAGAAGACCGAATACGTCTATGAAGTTCCCCGTTTCGAGCACCTTCTCAAAACACAACCCGGACTCTTCCTTATCTCAACACAGGATGCTCAATATGCAGAGGGTACTAAAATAGTATTCCGAAATGCCGATTACATTCTATTCAATAGATGAGGTACGGTCGTTTAGAAGCCGAGGGTGGAATCGATAATATACTGAGGTCGCGCCTTGATCTCATCGTACATTCGTCGCATATACTCGCCTACCACTCCGAGCGCGAATAACTGCAATCCACCGATAAACATAATCAGAATGACGGTCGTCGCGAAACCAGGAACGGCGTTGTAATTTGACGTAAAGAACTTCTGATAACCCGCCCATAACGTACCGGCAACAGAGAGAAGTATTCCAAAAAATCCGAGCCAGGTTATCGCCTGCAACGGCATGTAGGAGAACGAAAAAATGCCGTCGGAGGCGAGCTTGAAGATCTTCGACATCGTATACTTACTTTCCCCTGCATTTCGTGCATCCCGATCGTACGCGAGCCCGATCTGTTTATAGCCCACCCAGCTTCGCAGCCCACGAACAAAACGATTTCTCTCGGGTAGTGAGTTAATCGCATCGACCATTCTACGATTCATGACGCAAAAATCCCCGCTATCGAGCGGGATATCAACCCTAGCCACGAATTTGAGAAATCGGTAGTACATACTGTACCCAAGTTTCTTCAGAAATCCCTCTTTCCGATTTTTTCTGATGGCGTACACCGTGTCATATCCACTGGCGAGCTTCTTAAAAAACTCAGGAAGCACTTCTGGCGGATCTTGCAGATCTGCATCAAGAATCGCGATCGCATCTCCGGTTGCGTATTTTAAGCCGGCGCTTACCGCAGTTTGATGACCAAAGTTCCGTGAAAAATTGATCACCTTTACTGTTTTGTTCTTTTTATGGAGCGCGGTCAGGAGTTCTCGCGTTTTATCTGACGAGCCATCATTGATAAAAATAATCTCATGCGTTCCTTTGAGAGAAGATAGAATGGTGGTCACACGCGTAAACAACTGATTAATATTCTCCTGCTCGTTAAATACGGGAAGAATAATTGAGTAGTCCATGCAAGTATTATATACTAATCTCAATGTTCGATATATCTACCATCGGCACTTGGTTTCGAAAGAACTTTACACGTGTTGATGTAGTTATTTGGATCGGACTCGCCATACTCTTTCTCGCAACGCGACTGATTCATCTTGGATCATTGCCGATCTTTACCGATGAGGGAATTTACATTCATTGGTCGAAAATTGCATGGAAGGATGCTGCGTGGAGATTCATCTCTCTAACCGATGGGAAGCAACCCCTCCATACCTGGGGAATGATTCCATTTCTGAAAATTTTTTCGCCAAATCTTCTTGTTGGCGGACGGATGTTTTCGGTCCTAACCGGAGCGATCGCAGTGAAAGGAATGTTCTTACTTGCGTACTATCTCTGGGGAAAACGAACAGCATACCTCGCATCACTTCTCTATATCGTCACGCCGATGTTTGTTTTTTATGATCGAATGGCGCTTGCAGACTCTGCGGTGAATGCGGGTTTCATCTGGACACTCTTCGGATCGATTCTTCTGGTACGAACGCTTCGACTCGACGTTGCGCTTGGCACCGGGCTTATTGCAGGACTTTCACTTCTGACAAAATCCTCTTCACAGATGTTTCTTGGTCTTAGTGCGCTCGCACCAGTTCTTCGTTTTGAAAAGAAAACCAAACCGACCACGTATGGAAGTTACTATGTCCTCTACGCTCTCGTTCTTGTTCTTGGATTCGCGCTTTACAACATTCAGCGACTGTCACCCTATCTGCAGTTTGTTGATCAAAAAAATGCGACCTTCGTAATGACCTTCCGTGAATTTTTTCATGCACCGTTCTCACTTGTTTGGGGAAATCTTCCACTCGTTCCATGGTATGTAGGATCAGAAATGGGGTATGTAACCGCAGTCCTGGGATTACTCGGTCTTGTACTTCTCATTAAAAAAGACTGGCGACTGGGGCTTTACTTATCGGCATGGATCGTATTCCCGTATATTGCAATTTCGTTTTTCGCGAAGGTCATTTTCCCACGATACCTCATTTTTTTTGCATCACTACTCACGCTCACCGCAGCGTACGCTCTCGCGAACTGTACAAGAGCGTACGTTAAAAAGCTTGTACTCATCCTGATGTTTGTCTGGGTAGGATACTTTAACTACACCATTCTTTTTAATAATCAAGTGATTCCATTTCCACCCGTCGATCGAGGTCAGTACATCGAAAGCGTAAACGCCGGATATGGAATAACCGACATTATTCAATTTGCACGAGAACGTGCAAAGGAGAAGCCAGTAATTCTGGTCGCAGAAGGTAACTTTGGCGTCGTTGGCGATATGCTCGAATCTTCTCTCGGACCAGGAGAACAGATCACTGTTCGGGGATATTGGCCACTTACCGAGAAGGATCTCTACAATAATCAAAAAGAGTTAGCAACACACACCGTACTCGTGGTGTACTCTCATAAACAGTTGAAGGACATTCTCCCAATTTGGCCATTGAAGCTTATCCACGAATATACCAGACCCTATGGCGACTCACGCTTTACGCTTCTTGAGCTGACCAACGCCAAGCAGTAATATCATCCCGGCAACCGTGAGCACCGACACTACATTCGCTGTTTTTCGAATTGGTGTATCCTCAAATCGAAACTCGAGTGAGTGACTACCGGATGGAACTTGAATTCGGATCAATCGGTACCTATTCGTTGCATTAATCTCTACAGGCGCTCCGTCAATGGTCGCAACCCACCCTGGGAAATAAAAGGTGTTGAGCTGAAACATTGTATTCTGAGGTGACTCCACGAGAAACGTCTTCTCGTTAAAATGCGTTACACGAGGAGTTACCTGAGCGTTGTCGGCATAAACTTGATATGACTGCTTCGGGACGTTCTTTTCCTCGATATCGAAGATGCTTGTATCATACCGTGACTTTTTTAAGGGAACGCCACGTGGACTGAACTCGAATGAGCTACCACTCACCTTCCATGCCAGTTCTTGAAACGATGTGAGCGCTCCATCATGCTTTGCGATGTATTCTGATGGTCGAAAGTACTTTCCGTACTGCATACCCAGAACGCCAATTATGAGAAGTGTGAATATATATTGAAGCGCTCCACGGTACCTTTTTCCCAGAATGCTCGGCATATAATCAACCGCGTACGCGCCGACTATCGAGATGAAAAGTCCGGTAAAGGACAGCATTCTCCATGGAAACTGGAGATATTGAAGTTGAGGGATCGTGTCCCACACTCCTCGTGAATACTCTGTTGCGAGAAAGAGCGTGCTCAGCAGTAATATGGTGTAGATGCCGAAGGTGCGAGCTATTGGTGCTGAGATTTTTTTTCTCATTAGTCCCCATGAAAATAGAAGAACTGAAGCAAGCATTATTACAATGTGAATTTTCCCGAGTTGAAAACTCATCCCATCTGCAAAGCCTGCACCGGAACCGCCATACCCCCATGGTGAGTACCAGAACTGAATCGGTTGTACAAAGTGAATACGGTATGAGGCAAGCTCTCGCGTTAGGATCGTATCGACCAGCGTGTACGATCGCTCAACCATTGAAGGAAGCCAGAAGAAAGCAGATACCCCGAGTCCGAGAATCCCACCCAATAGTGTCTTGACGAGAAATCGAATTTTTTTGTCTTCCCATGGAATCATCAGGAGAACGTATACTCCACAGAGAAGTACAAACGGGAAGCCGACAAACACATGCGACAGCATGATGAGCGCAAACGCTACTCCAAACCAAACCGCTGAACGAAGCGATTTGCGTTCTCGCACAAGCTCGAGCGCGAGAAACGCATACGGGAGGAGATTCATTCCCCAGAATTCTGCAAACGCACCTCGCACGTACACGAGCGTCGCATGATACGTGAAAAAAGTAAATAACGCAGCGGCAAGCACGGCTGCAATGTTCGTGGAAAATAACTTTCTTCCAAGGAGATACACTCCGACTGCACCGACGAGATATCCTGCGATGATCATCGATTTGATTGACCATACATACGTCGCACCAAGTAGTCGAAATATCTCAGAAATGTAGTAGATGAGTGGCGGATAAAAGTTAAATAACGGATATCCGAAGTTAAACCCAAGGAGATCGACCCATCGCGGAAATAAGCTGCCTTGATGAATGCCGGTGTCGAGCAGGAACAGTCGTGCGATATGCTGAAAGTCATGCATCGAAAAGTACCATGGGTTCAGAAGACTAATAAATGCAGGAATTGTTATAATCAATGTGAGCAGGAGAAACATTGAAATTATTATAATGGATACGCTGAGCAAGGACGAACTTAAACGAAGAGGATTTATCAGCACGATCAGCCTTTTTTTTCAGAGTGGTTACTCTGCCGTCTTAGGGCTCGTCGCCAACCTCATCGTTACCATCCTGCTCAGTCCGCATATCTTCGGCATCTACATCACCGTCCTTTCGGTTATCGCCCTGCTCAATTACTTCTCTGACTTTGGACTTGCCGCATCGCTCATACAAAAAAAGGAGATGACCGATGATGATGTTCGAACGACCTTTACCGTCCAACAGTCATTAATCATTACACTCATCTCGATTGGTTTTGTAATCACGCCATTTGTGAAGAAGTTCTACGATCTTCCCCAGGAAGGAATCTACCTCTACTGGGCGCTCCTCTTCTCTTTTTTTGTTTCATCGCTCAAAACGATCCCTTCGGTATTTCTCGAACGACATATTCAATTCAATAAGGTGGTCTATGTTCAGGTAGTTGAGAACACCTTGTTTTATACCGCAGTCTCAACGCTTGCCATTCTCCACTTTAGTCTGATGAGCTTTACGTATGCAGTGTTGATTCGAGCCGTCGTTGGACTCATTATGATCTATAAAATATCTCCATGGTCGCCTCGCATTGGCATCCATAAACAATCACTCAAGACACTGCTGTCATTTGGCGTACCATTTCAAGCTACGTCCTTTCTTGCGCTCTTTAAGGACGATCTTATAACCCTGTTTCTCGGAAAAATTCTTGGATTCGAACTCCTCGGATACGTTGGATGGGCAAAGAAGTGGGCAGATGCTCCACTACGAGTATTCATGGACAATGTGGGGAGAGTGCTTTTCCCGGTCATGGCTCGCGTCCAAGATGATAAGGAAAAGCTCCGCAGCATCAGTCATAAACTCCTGTACTACCAAACAATGCTTCTCGCACCAGTGCTTGTCGGCATGATGTTCGCACTCCCTATGCTTGTACAGCTAATTCCCCAATACGGGAAATGGGAGCCGGCAATCCCACTGTTCTACATCTTTGCACTGTCGTCGCTCATTGTGTCGTTCTCTGCACCGTTCATGGCACTCTTTAATGCACTCGGAAAAGTGAAGATTACATTTTCGTTTATGCTCCTCATCACAACGATTACCTGGATTCTTACTCCAATCATGACGGCTCGATTTCATCAATATGGCTTTCCCCTTACGCACATCATTGTCTCAACCACATTAGGATTCATTCTCCTCAAGGTGAAGTCGACATTGCATATGAAAATTCTTCCCGCAATCTATCGACCGCTCCTGGCGAGCGCGGGGATGGGCATAGTCTTATTTGGATTTCATACCCTCGTTCCAACGGTCGACATATTTGGATTTATTTTTACGGCTCTTCTTGGAGCCGTAACATACTTTGGGCTTATGACCTATGTATTCCGAACAAATATTCTCCACGAATTATTAGAACTCAAGCGAACTCATGTCTGAACAACTTGCGATCATTACCGTCTCGTACAATAAAGGAGCTATTCACCAACTTCTCGAATCACTCGATGTACCTCATCAACATGCCACTCTCTTTATCGTAGATATATCCGGCAATGCCGACCCCTACCCTAACACAAAACATCTGTCGGTCTCTGTTCTCGCTCGACCGAATCGTGGGTACGCTGCGGGAGTGAACGAAGGTCTCAAAGAAGCTAAACGGCATGGAAATCAACTCTACTGCGTTATCAACGATGACACACTTGTTGCAAAGGACTTCGTCGATAACACAATCGCTGCAATTAAACGACATCCCGATGCGCTCATCGGCGGAGTTATCTACTACGCGCCGGGGTATGAGTATCATCATGATCGCTATACAAAAAAAGACCTTGGAAAGGTCTTCTGGTATGCGGGTGGATACGTCGACTGGGCACACAGCCAACCTGCTCATCGAGGGGTCGATGAGGTTGATCATCACCAGTTCAATCGAGCGGAGCGAACATCATTTATCACCGGCTGTCTTATGGCATTCAATTCACAGACACTGAAAAAACTTGGGTACTGGGATGAATCTTACTTTCTCTATTACGAAGATGCGGATTACTGTGAACGAGCGAAACGCAAGAATATCTCACTCGTCTATGACCCATCAATCAAGATCTGGCACCTGGTCTCCCAGTCAACTGATGGTTCTGGCTCGTTGCTTCATAAGAAGTATCAACGGAAGAATTTAGTGAAGTTTGCACTGCGGTACGCGCCAATCAAAACGAAGGCTCACATTCTGAAAAATTTCCTCTTCGGCCTCTGACCTGAGATTCTCGCACGTTCGACCCTCTGCTCATTTTCAAACACTTCTAATACGACCCTCGCAATTTTCTCACCAGCTCCTGGTTGGAATCCGAGACGACTGAAGCCACGCTCAAAACGCTCGTACACAATGTTGCGCTGTGATTCATTTATCGTATCTTCCCCGAGATGTAATTTTGCTCTTGCCATGGTCTGTACTTCTTTCAGCCGCTTTCCGAAGAATGTAATGAGATGGGTATCAGCACTTTCTATGCGAGATCGAACAGTTTCTTTTACGCTCTGCCAGTAACTCCGACTGTGCTCAGGACTATGACGTTCCATAGTCACCTACTATACCAAAAAATGAAGCTATTTCAATACGGATCACTGTATATATCCTTTATCTCGAAGTGCAGACAAGACCTCGGCGAGTCGATCGGTTCTGATATGTAAATCTGCCTTGAGATCGACTCCGGTCGGATTTTTTAGCACCTCGACACCCTTCACCTTCTCGAGTGGAGTGTATGACCCCTTCATCCATTGAAGAAAAAACTTCCCAAACTCCAGGGCGGGAGTCTGAAAGATCGAAGCACTTTGTTTGTAGATAACGATCTTCGGAGGGTGCTCATTGAACTGCGCAAGGAAGGATGATCGTAACTCCGCTCCTTCACGAAACTGTGGCAACAGTGAAGGATGCTTGCCGGTCCATCGACCCTTCATGACATAGAACGATTCCTGTGGCTCATATGGTCCCACGAAGTAGTAATCGCCTTCGTTGACGATCTCATCGATAAACTGTGCCGCAGGTCCTCCGTTATGAATCGATGGGAATTTCTGTGTGTAAATTTTATATCCCACCTGGAAGGAGTTCGCCGTTAAGAAGATCGCGGTGAACAGGAAAAAGGTTAGTAGAACAAATCGAACCACACGTTGCAGATCGGAGAGCCATTCTTCTTTCGCCCGCGACTCCATCATGTTCCATAACGCGACAACTGCAGAAATGAGTCCCACAACCAAGAACATTGCCGATTGATAGTCGGTCTCATGAAATGTCTGAAGACTACTTCTCGGCGCTGATAATGCAACGAGGAGAAAAAAGAGAACACCGAGAATCCAGTCGTGCGCAAATAAGACTCCGATAAGACTCAATGTTCCGAGACCTGCTAACGTCCCAGCTGGTAGGTAGAGATCGAGATGTTTAATCTGTGAGAGGAGCGGGAGGTATCCGTCGAGAAAGTTTGCAATGAGCGTCAGACTAAATTTGATGGGATTAAAGTGTGCGCCTCGTACATAGTTTGGGATGCTGATGTAGTACTTCGTGTTATATACAAAGTTCGCGAAGTAGAACTCGCTCCAGGTATTCGTCAGAACAAGCGATACGGCGAACAGTCCGTACGGTAATATTGACCATCCTATCAACTGGAGCAGTGCTTTATTTGGTTTCCATTCGAGGAGATAGGCGTGCCACAGATACAGTACAACCGCCATATACAGGAAGGTTGCGGATGACATTACCATACAAAACACCAAGAGCGACGAAACATACAGCGAACGGACGGAACGGCTTTTTGCGAATGTTTCAGCGAGGAGAATCCAGAATGATAGACTGAAGAATAAAACCGCCAGACTATCCGCAAGAAAGAGATGGAACCAGTAATAAAGCGCCATCGCAGGATACACGAAAAAGAATGCCATAAATGGCTTCGTGAGCGTGTGGTGGCTGTTCTTGATCCAACGGAAGAGAGCGGCAAACGCACCGAACTGGACCAACGCCCAGAGCAGACGCGTCTTCACGAACGACTGCCCGGTCACCAACAGCATGAGCGCGCCTGAATACCATGCAAATGGTAAGTGATGGTCCCAGAAGTCTTTGTACGGAAGCCCACCCGCGAGAAGTGTTTTCCCTGCGAGGAGGTTGATGTATTCGTCAGGATAGTCGACATACCGACTCGTGACCAGAAAAAGTCCGAGTACGAACACAAGGAAAAAAATGCTGGTTACGTTTTTTTTAATGAACATACTAAGTCGTCTCATACTTCATGGTGAGCGATTGCTTTTCGTCGAACAATCAGCATAACAGCATTAATCATAGCAAATAGAATCATGACGAGATGCTTCCGATCGACATTCCCCTGTTCACCCCAGGTGCCGTAGAGCAGGAATGGATAGTAGCTTGCAAGTAAACCGGTGAAGAATATCCAGAGTTCCTTGAGCCAGCGATATCCATATGGAAGAAAGCCGAACAGGACAAGGTAGTACCAGGCCTGCACCTCCTGATGGAAGGTTAAGTATCCGAGCAAAATGATGACCACCGCCAGCACTCCTCGATCTAGCAGGGATGACTTTTTTCCAACAAAGATGAACGGTGCGGTGAGATACTTGATCCCTCCCGAGACGAGCAGAACCATTCTTCCCCAAAGTCCTCGCTTTGAATGAATGAGCTGGATCCCATAGAGCGTAAGCCCGACCGCAAGAAGATCGTTGTGATTGTTCATCAGTCCCTCGACAAGAACGAGTGGGTGCGTGCTAAAGAACAGCGCCCACCTCCGATCCATTTTATTGAGCGACCAAACGCCAAGGAGGTAGCTCAGTGCGAACAGTATTCGGAATAGCCCATAGCTGATGACGAACTTGCCAAACCCAAGAAACGATGGGATAAGGGTTATCGGCAGAAATGTAGGCCCATAGGGATACGTTCGATGAACCCAGTGCATAAAGTGCAACTCCGGAGCATTGGGAAAATCGAGCGCTCTATAAAGGTATGGATTTTGATGATAGTAGGTCAAAATCTTTGCATCGAACATGTAGTTGAAAAGATCGTGGGAAAGAAATGGATATGCGCCAAGCAGGATCACCGCAGTGATAAGCCCGATCTTCAACGGCGAAAATCGGCGGTGATTCCGAATGAACCACAGATGAAGACCAAGGAGTGCGCCAATGAGCACCAGGAACACCGCGGTTGATTCAGGTCGATGAAAGTATCCAATCTGAACCATTCCGTTTCTGAACTGTGACCATATACTCAACCTGTTGAGTGTAAGATTCAGGTCGATCTGGGTGTATGAATAAAGGGCAAATAACGCTAGTGTAATCACGTAGGCAACTACCATGGTTATATGTTCTATAATATAGCATAATGCCCAGCAATGACGTATCAGTTCTCATCTATGCCTCCAATGACGAACGAAATATTGTTCGCGCGGTGACGAGTGCAAAACTTCTGAGTCCCCATGTTATCGTAATCGATATTGGGAGCACCGATCGAACCGCTCCCCTTGCCCGATCTGAAGGCGCCCGTGTACATTCTGTTGCGCATGTTTCAATTGTTGAGTTTGTTCGAATGAAAGGCATTCGAAATGTTCGTACCGGCTGGTTTTTTATCCTCGACTCGGATGAGGTGATCACCTCTGAGGTTGCCGATGAGGTACATCAAAGGATCTCGTCGACGAGCACCGATCTGCCGTCAATCGGGGCATATCGGGTTCCAAGAAAAAATATCTTTGGTGCAACTACATGGCTGAAACATGGTGGGTGGTGGCCAGACGCACAGACAAGACTTATTCGAAAAGAAGCGCTCACTGATTGGCCGGCTGTCATCCACGCGACACCGGTAATCAACGGGCGAATCGAGCATCTTCACCATCCGATTCTTCACTATTCGCATGGCAATTTTCATGGGATGGTTGAAAAAACCATCGTCTTTGAAGGTATCGAGTCTGATCTTCTCACTGCTGCAGGCAAACCTGCATCGGTGTTGATTTTTATGCGTAAGTTTCTTGGTGAACTCAATCGCAGAATGGTTCTCAACCTTGGATTTCTCGATGGATCTGCCGGAATCGCAGAGTCGATCTATCAAGCATTCTCCAAGACCATCACCTATTTATTTGTTTATGAAAAGTCGCATGCATCACGTTCGTAAGGTCGGACTGTACGACCCGTATCTCGATGTACTCGGTGGTGGAGAAAAGTATCTTCTTCAGATGCTCGCCACCTGCGAAGACCTCGGATATCAGCCGACGATCTACTGGGATGCTGACCTAACTACTGAAATAAAGAACCGCCTCAACATCACCTTCAAGCACGTGCGTTTTGAAAAAAATATCTTTCAAGATGCATCACTCAACTCCTTCCAGCGATTTTTAAAACTCAAGGAATACGATGTGTTTCTCTACATTAGTGATGGAAGTTATTTCTTTTCTGGCGCAAAAAAAAACATCGTCCATGCCATGGTACCTCAACGACATCTGTATCTCGCATCTCAACTCAATAGAGTGAAACATCTCAACTGGCAGTTTGTCGCAAACTCACACTTCACCCAATCGTTTCTTTCACGCTGGGGAGTGCGTTCGACCGTTCTCTATCCCTATCTCGACCAAAACTTCCTTGGATCCCCCCGAGCAAAAAAAGAGTCTCTGATTCTTTCGGTTGGTCGTTTTTTTGGAACACTTCATTCGAAAAACCACGAAGCGATGGTTGAGTTTTTTCTCAAGAACGAAAAAGTCTTTCATGGACACACCCTCGTACTCGCTGGTGGACTGAAGGATGAAGATCGATCGTACTTTGACAAGCTTGCAAAGCGCGTCGCTTCAAACGCTTCAATCATATTACGGCCAAATGTTTCGTATGACGAACTCCTGGGACTCTATCTGAAAGCTCGATACTACTGGCACTTTGCTGGATTCGGTATCGACGACCGCAAGCACCCAGAGCTCGTCGAACATCTCGGCATCACACCGATGGAAGCGATGGCGATGCGCGCGGTTCCGTTTTGCTTTAATGCCGGCGGTCCAAAAGAACTCATTGCGGACGGAGTAAATGGATATTTATTTGATTCGCTCTCGGAACTACGGGAAAAAATGAGCAAGGCAATGCGCAATGAAAAACAAACCCAGTTGGTCGCAGATCAGGCGCATGACTTTGCACAGAAAAATTTTTCCTATGACGTATATCGAAACAATATTAAACAGTTGATTCAATAAATCGATTTATGTTGAGCGTTGTTATTCCCGTTTACAAAAAGACCGACGACTTTGTTGCGAACCTGAAACATAATCTCCCCCACCTCAATGGGTATGAGATCATCGTGGTGAATGACGATCCGACCACAAGTATTCGTGATGTAATGAAACCGTTTCCTGTTCGGCTGATCGAAAATAAAACAAATCTTGGATTTGCAGGAGCGGTGAATGAAGGAATTCGAGCATGCACGAAGCCGTATATTTTCTTATTAAATTCAGATGTGCTTCTGTCGAATGCCGACGTTGAAAAAACAGTGAAGAAGTTTGAGAGTGACGATCGCTTGTTTGCAGTAGCACTTGCTCAGAAGGAGTCCGACGGGACGATTGTCGGAAAGAATGAGCTGTACTGGTCGCACGGTCTCCTCAACCATCGAAGAGCGCTCGACCTTACTCCTGGCGAGAATGGATGGGCAGAGGGAGGATCTTCAGTATTTCGACGAGACCTCCTTCAACAACTTTCAGGATTTGACCCAATTTTTAAACCGTTTTACTGGGAAGATATCGAGCTTTCCTATCGCGCAAAGAAACGTGGATATAAAACAGTGTTCGACCCTACGATCGTTGTACTTCATCATCATGAATCAACGATCGGCACCTTCTGGTCTAGGCGTGCGATTGATGTCATCGCAACAAGAAATCAAATCCTCACGTCGTGGAAGTTTCTCGGCGATACGAATGTTCTGATGCACTGCGCATATCTCATCATCCACTCATTGCGAAGCATCGTTGGAGGAAACTTCATCTTTGTGGAAGGACTTGCAAACGCTACTCTCTTTTTATTTCGACCGGCATTTTATACAATTCGATAACATGCTCAAAAAGTATTTTGTCATCATCGCACTCACACTCATCACAGTCATTACCGCTACGCTTCACTTCATTCGACCGGGTGTTCCCTGTCTAAACGCAGATGATGTTTCGTTTGGATACAACGCGTACTCGATCGCGATGACCGGAAAGGACGAATACGGCACACCGTTCCCCGCTCGCTTCAAGGCATTTGGTGAAAACAAACTTCCGGTTCTCGCATACCTAGCAGCACCGTTTACAAAGATTCTTGGCACATCCGATCTTGCCATTCGGCTCCCACTCCACCTCGTTGGAATACTCTTTCCGCTCGTGATGTTTGCTTTTGCACAACAACTCCTTAAACGAAGGAGCATCGCAGTTATCGCGGCATTACTCACCGGAGTTTCGGGTTGGATTCAGATTACAACCCGTCACTCACACGAAGTCTCACTTTCTGCGTTCTGGATTGTCATTGCACTCACACTGTTTGTAAGGTTTTTTGAAGAAAAACGAACATCGTTATTTCTATGGTTTAGTGTAGCGAACGGACTCTCGCTATTCACCTACCATCTCGGGAAACTGATCCAACCATTTTTGATGGCTTGGTTCATTGTATTTACATGGTTCAATCACGCAACTAAAGTAAAACGGTGGGTAATGTATGGAGTAATCTTTGCCGCACCACTTCTTCTGTTTACCTACACCGAATTGCGCACTCCGACCAATCGCATCGGAAACCTTGTGTTTTACAACAACGCAGGCTTCACACTCGATATTGAACAACGAAGAGGGGAGGATAATAATCGATTACTCAACAATAAGCTTACCCAGGGAGTTCAGGTGGTTGCTCGGAACTACTTCACCTACCTATCGCCTTCGTATCTGAGCTTCACCGGAGATGATAACCCACGATTTTGGTATCTGGGAATGAGTCCGATTACCCCCACTGAGTATCTTCTGCTTCTCATCGGCCTTTATTATTTATTCAAAACAAAACAGAAGTACCGATGGTTTCTCGTCTCATTACTCTTGTGGTCACCGGCATCTGCGGCGCTCGCGTGGGCTGGCACATCGATGACGCGCAACTTCCTCTCGATCGTCCCGATCCTCACCATTACTTCTTACGGCGTGTATGAGCTCTATCGCGAGCTTCGATCTTCATATTGGGGTCCTGTTGTTGCGTGTGCGCTCCTTGGATCATTTGCGTTTTTTCAGATTACGACATGGGACTTTTACTTCAACCACTATCCGAAGCGCGCGATGGTTATTCGCGCAACCGAATGCGGGTATACAGAACTCGCCCAGTATGTCCGTGCAAACTACTCCCACTTTAAAAAGTTCTACATCACGAAAGAACACGGGCAACCGTACGCACACCTCCTCTACAATCTGCAGTACGATCCCGCAACCTATCAGCCGCAGTCTCAACTCACCGCTCCAGATAAATATGGCTTCGGGCAGGTGGAAGGGTTTGACAAGTTCATCTTTCATATCCCAAATACCCTCTCGGAAAAAGGAGTTGTCTATATCGGCTATCCGGAGGAGTTACGAAATCGACCTGACTTCAACTCGTCAGATGAACAACATCTCAAAACAATTCGTGTTGGCTCCGAAACGATCTTCAGTATTCTTGAGCGCTAACGCTCACATGAAGGTGTAGACAGTGAGAAGATACAAAAACTTTATCATGATCGGTGCATAAACCGACCTTCGATAGACATAGAGAAATGAGAGTGCAAGATTCAAAGACAGCTGTAACACCAGCACCTGCATCAAAATCGTTCCCGTGAGCCCTTGTGTGGTAAACAGGAGCGGCACATTCAGAAAGAAGTTCAGTACGCTCGCATAGATTACTGGAATGATGTACCCTTTCGAATCCTTGAGGAGACGCTCCAACACAAATCCTTGCGACAGTATCACCTCGGTAATCGCCGTTGCAAGCGCCGGAATAACAAGCCAAAGAAGTTTTTTGTCGAGGTAGGGCTGTACATTTCCGAGAAGAACTACGGAGCCGAGAAATCCAAGCCCGACGACGAGACCAATGAGTACTTCGAGCCATGCCGACTTCGCTTTGAGACCAATTGAGGCGAGAAGTTTCTTCTTCTCAAACTTCGTGATGAAGATATATACTGGAACGATAAAAAATACCGGCTTTGCGACAAGCTCATCAAACCAGAGTCCGAGATCTGCCTTGAACGCCGCTCGGTAGAAGCTCCATGCAATCATCGCAATCGCCCAGATATTGAGAACTCGTTCGGTGTACGACAGCTTACTTTTCATACCGCAAGAATTATCTACACTCTACAAGAACAAAATCGTGTTTGCAAGAAGAATTAATAGGTGATTCTCCGGAGACCAATCTTGAGCGCGCGCGAAATCTTATATAACGTGCGAAGGGAAGGATTCACCTTACCCCGCTCAATTCGCGTAATGTATGTGCGGTCGATGTCCGACATGAATGCGAGTTCTTCCTGGGTATATGAACGGAGTTTTCTTGCTCTACAGATGCGCTCGCCGATACGCTTATAGTAGTAATTTCCTCTCATTACCTACCACAATAGGTTAGTTCATTCTTCTTGTCTGTAGATTATATGCTACAAAAACCGGGTACCAGCCTATAGAAAGGCTCTGAAAAAGCTGAATTACCACACAGTGGGCATATTATTCAAGGAAGTCCTTGAGTTTACGTGCGCGGGTCGGATGTTTGAGTTTTCTGATTGCCTTTGCCTCGATCTGTCGGATACGTTCTCGGGTAACCTTAAATTCCTTTCCAACCTCTTCGAGGGTTTTTTGTTTGGAATCTTCAAGCCCAAAACGCATCATGAGAACTTTGCGCTCTCTTGGCGAGAGTGTGTCGAGCACTTTATTCAGGGCATCCTTGAGAAGCTCCTTCGCTACCTTGTCATACAATGTGGGCTGGCTTGAGTCGGTAATAAACTGCTCGAGCGTGGTTTCTTTATCATCGCCAATTGGGGTAGAGAGTGATTTTGGCTGCTGTGAGATTCGCATTAAGTTCTCCACCTCTTCAACGGTAATTTCCATATCCTTAGCAATCTCCTTGAGCTTCGGATCACGCCCAAATTTTTGCGTGAGTCGTCGTTGTGTTTTGTAAAAACGGTTGATCTGGTCCACCATATGCACCGGAATACGAATCGTTCTTGACTGATCTGCGATTGCACGCGTGATCGCCTGTCGAATCCACCAGGTTGCATAGGTTGAGAATTTAAATCCTCGTCTCCAGTCATATTTTTCAACACCTCGAATCAACCCCTTGTTTCCCTCTTGGATCAAGTCGAGGAATGACAGTCGTCTTCCAAGATATTTCTTTGCGATCGATACCACAAGTCGAAGATTTGCACGAATGAGGAGTTCCTTTGCCTCTTCATCGCCTTTTTCATACCGTTTCGCGAGATCAACCTCTTGCTCAAACTTCAGCAGTGGCGTTTTCCCAATTTCCTTTAGATACTTTTTGATCGGATCGAGCGACTCACCGTGACGAGCGGTAATGAGTTGTTCAATTTCTCGCTCAATCTCTTCCGCTGATTTTTTCGCATCCTCTTCCTCTCTCGTTGAAACGGTCTCGAAGATATCAATCCCACGTTGGAGTGCCTCATCGAAAAAAACATCAATGTCACCGATGTGATTTTCCGGCTCTGGGTAGACTAATAGAATGTCGTCCTGCACCAAAAAACCATCCTCTTCGCCTTGATTCAGGAGTTCAATGAGAGATTTAGGGAGTTTGTGCTTCTGCATAGCTTCAATTTTATAACAAAGCGAGCCTTTTTTCCACCTCTGTTAACCCCGTTGTCAGCTCTCCAACCGCCTCATTTTGGGCTTCTTCAGTGCCCGAACCAAGCACTTCCTGAATCAACCGCTTATACATGATTCGCTTGAGCTCAAGCGCCACCTTCACACTCTTCTCTTCTCCGAGTCCTTCCTCATACGAGGCAAATAGAAACAGCTCGTCGAAGACCGGAACGAGCTCGGGAGCAAGACCCTGAGCAAACACCTCACTTGTCTGCGCTGGGTGATCTTCATGAAATGTTCGGTACCGGACGAACAATGCTCGGTATGCGGGAACCGTGAACATTCGCTCGTCAATCTCCTTCAGTACTTCATCGTATCCCTCTCTTTTTTGCAGTACGCTTCCCAGGACATACTTCTGGAGTGTGAGATCACGAGACGACTGCACCGGCTGCTCAGACACGCCCTCCTGTTTTCGTGTTTGTCGGAACGACGTCTTCCTCGAGTACATTGTTTTTTGCACACTCTCCTCACTGATGTCGAGGAGCTCAGCAGTTTTTTTGATGTAGTGCGACTTAATAACAGGGTTCTGAATCGTGGTAATGTAGCGAGACATTTCTTCGGCAATCTTCTTTTTTGCAAACGGATCATCTCCGGAACTCTGCTTCAGGAGGGACTGGAGCACAAAGTCGTATATGGGAACTCGATCGGCGAGGGATTTTTTAAATCCAGGAAGATCGTTCCTCACCGCTTCGTCTGGATCCTTTACCGAGTCGAGCGACATGACCTCGATTTCAAAGTCCAACGCTTCCGCCTCCTGCGCGCCTCGCTTCACCGCTTCGATACCGGTTGCATCCGCATCAAGCGCAAACACAATCCGTGTCGCGTACCGCTTCAAGAGCATTAACTGTTCTTTTGTAATCGCCGATCCCTTTACCGCAACTACGTTTTCAATGCCGTACTGATACGGTGAAATCACATCGAACTCACCCTCAACCAGAATGGAGTACCCTTCTTTTTTAATTGCGTCCTTCGCGGTATAAATCCCAAACAATGACTCTCGCTTGTGGTAGATGGACGTCTCCGGTGTATTTACATACTTTGAACCGGGATTGTCTTTCTGTTCTTTTAATACTCTCCCGGAAAAAGCGATGATGTTGCCACGACTATCTTTGATGGGAAATACCAGCCGGCCTCGAAATCGGTCATACCGAGACTTGCGCTCGGTCACAACGGTGAGACCGACCGCATCCATCTCCTGCAGAGTCACATGCTTCTTTAACAGATAGTTCATCAACGAATCCCATGAATCTGGGGCGTATCCAATCTGGAATGTGCTCGCAATTTCCGATCGAATACCTCTTGTCTCAAGGTAGGTACGCGCCGTAGCTCCGATCGGCGTCTTTTCAAGTACATATTGATAATAGTCGGCTGCCAGCTTATTGATCGAGTAGAGCCGGTCCTTTGACCGTAACCCTTCATCGTCAATATTCGAAAACGAGATATTGAGGCTGTATCGACGAGAAAGCTCCTGAGCCGCTTCAAAGAACGTCAGTCCTTCCATCTTCATGACAAACGAGATGACATCGCCTCCTTCGTTACAGGATCCAAAACAATGCCAGATTTGTCGGTCGGGTGAAATGAAAAAAGACGGAGACTTTTCTTTATGAAACGGGCAGACCGCTTTGAAGTTGCGCCCCGCACGCTTGACCGGAATATAGGACTGAATTACATCGACAACATCTACCTTCTTCTTAATCTCATCGGCTACGCTTACCATCGCCACATTGTACCATTCCTCCACCGAAACTTATAGTTTTACCGAATATTCATCGGTTCTCGCGCTCCTCCCAGACGATTAGCCTTGTAATCTGAAAAGAGAGGTGGTTATAATGATTTATAGCGGTATGATATATATTCACATTGAGTCGCATCAGATTAAGATACTCGCGCTGAAAAAATCTCTTCTTGGTCAGTATGAAGTCACAACCTTCGAAAAGAAACACGAGACAGAACTCCTGAATGAAGGGAAGGTAGTCAATGTTGATGTTCTCGCATCCGCTCTCAAAGAGGGAATTACACATGCGAATGCATTGGCCGATAAAGAGGTTGTTCTTGTTCTCCCCCATGCATCCTTTGGGTTTATGAAGGTCGATGTTCCGTCCGACATTGCGAATGCTGCGATTACCACATTCGTCCAGGACAAAGCGCTCGCAACCATGCAACTTGACCTCTCGACAAGCTACACAAACTACATCGTAAAGGATGTTGGTGCTCAAAAACAGGTGTCGTTTTACGCCATCGATCTTGCAACGATCGATTCATACAACGAGGCACTCTCGCTGCTCGGACTGAAAGCACAGAGCATCATTCCAGAAACACTCGCCATCTTCAAACTTTTTGAAAAAACACTCCGACAGGAGAAAAAAGAAAATATCTGGTATGTCTCGTACAGTGGATCCGACCTCAGTGGATATCTGTTCGACTCAGGTGGACCAACGCCACAAGCCCAATGGAAAGCTAAGCTTGCCGAAGGACAAAAAATAGAAGAGGTCATGAAGGAACAAACGGATCGATTCGAAGCAGACGGAACGAAGCTTAATCGAATCATTCTTTCCGGAAACGCGTCGGACAGCGTGCGACAAGACACGTTCACAAAGGCTGTTGGCGCGTGGACAAACCCACTCAAACGAATCATTCCCAACTTCTATGATGTCTATCTCAAAACGCTAGTGATCCCAACCGGAACTACCTTCCCAATCCTCAGTTTTGATGTTTGTTTTGGAGCATTTGTCTTTATGCAGGAGAATAAAGAGTTCCAGCTACTGAAGAATCCTCCAAAAACCGCAAAAGGAAAGGGAATCTCACTCTCAATGCCGAAGATACCATTGTTCCGAAAGGAGCTTCTCATCTTCCTCGTTGCGTTTGGACTTTCGTTTGGAGCGTTTTTTGCAGTATCGAGAATGAGCAATACATCGCTCAAACTACCGACCATAACCCTCCCAGCGATCTCAAATCCATTTGCGAGGGTGCGACCTACACCAACTACAGCTCCTACCGCAACTCCAACGCCGACTCCGAGCTATGAGAAAGAAACACTGAGAGTAAAGATCCTGAACGGTGCTGGGACCCCGGGTATTGCGAGCACCGCAAAGAAACTACTATCAGACGGTGGCTTCAAAGAGATTGTAACGGCAAACGCAGACAACTACGACTATACAACAACGGTCTACCAGGTCAAAAAGAAGTTCAAGGGTGTTGAAACCGATCTTACCGCCGCACTCGATGGAAGTGTATCGAAACCGAAGATTGAAACGCTGGACGACGAAGATACCTCCGACGTCATCGTAATCTTGGGATCAGATTTTAAATAACGCAATCGAGATGAAAGCTTCCCGCTCAACTCGTCTTTCAAACGCCGTAAGTATCGTGAGCCTTGGTCTCGTAGCGATACTGGGCCTATTCACACTCGCCCATTCACAACCGTCGACTCCTACGGTGCTCGGCGCGACAACGATTCAACGAACCGTTTCGGTGGGTGGCACTTCATACTCCTGCACAGCGATGAACTGTGCGCAAAATAAAACAAGCTCGGACTGTAGAAACAGTTTTGATAATCGTGGAAAGGGTGTCTGCTACTGGAACCTCAGCAAATCCACCTGCACAGGAAGCCAAATCTACAAAACACCGATTACTTCGTACGGGAACATCAATCTGCAGGTTCGAAAACTGAACAAAGCGAACGATCTGAAAACTCCAGAGCTGATGTGGTACAACTGCAGAAAGCGATAATTCTCCCTTGACATGACATCGAAGAATAGTGAATAATGATCTATCATGAAGTCTTCACATAAGAACTCTCCTCTTCCCAATGTATTCTCTGGTTTCGCACTAGCACTCGTTGCGGTTGTTGGTTTCTTCACCGTGGGTACGATGCTTCCAAAACAGCAGTCACAAGAGGCAGTGTTGGGAGCTTCGTCGCCCACTTCAAATGTTGTCCGATCCTTTAACGGTGACAAATATCTCTGTAGAAAAACAGAGTGTGATAAAGTAGCAAATGGTGGAGGGGCACTAAGCGATGATACGGACGAGGACGCCAACAACGGCCCAAAATGTAGATCGGTAAAAGACTCGAACCAAAAGTCCGTATGCTACTGGGACAACCCCATCTTTACAGCGGCCCAGTGCAATGTTGATAAGAGCGTCTATCGAAATCGTGGCACTGACAGAGGAGCTCTCAATCTTTATTTCTCAGAAGATGCAGAAAATAACGTCTACTACAACTGTCGTAAGTTAATCTCGCCAACTCCGACGAGAATTCCAACCCCAACTGCAGTTGCGGGATGTACAAAAGGTTGGGGCCAACTCTGTGGTGAAAAAACCTGCTCATACGGGGGAAAGGGATTTTGTGCTAGCCCATATGTCTGTGTGCCGAATGGTGTAGCAAATGGAAAGGTTCTCTACCGTTGTGCAAAAAAGCAGTTAATCGGAACGGGCGTTGGAGACTCATCAACCTCTACGTATGTCTTCCCCACAGTCAAGCCAACAAACCCAAAACCCACCTCAACACCGACTCCGAACAAAAATATTCGGTAATCTACATTGACGATTTTCCGCTCGAGTGGTATCGTAATACTATATATGGACTCTTCCAACTCATCTTCGCCGTCTAAAGGATTAGTTATTGCACTATTTTTAGGAGTTCTTTCGCTTGGAGTACTCGCATCAGCTCTTCTACCCAGTGTTTTT
Source organism: uncultured Gammaproteobacteria bacterium (assembly GCA_964535635.1). Taxonomy (GTDB): domain Bacteria; phylum Patescibacteriota; class Microgenomatia; order UBA1406; family GWC2-37-13; genus CAZLQR01. The sequence continues at coordinate 56,099 of CAZHVF010000001.1, forward strand.
AACTCTCGCGACATTCTCGGAGTCTCCACGCGAAAAAAAACACTCGTCGTTCGTCGTCTCACCAACAGCACCACATCATATACATGCCAGCGTACCGACTGCACATCACTCACCAGCCAAGATACGTGTCAGGGTATGGTCGACTCGTATGGACGATCGGTCTGCCAATGGTCAACATTCTCCTTTTTTGGTTCCTCTCAGTGCTCCGTTAACAAGACAAACTACAGAACAACATCAACTCCATTCGGTAAACTCAATCTGCAGATGGTGAAGTCATACGGCGAGAGTTCAAGGCAGATTGTGTACTACGACTGCAATCGGCTTCCCGGTACGACTCCAACGGTCACGCCAACTCCAACAACAGGAACAGCGGTCACGCCAACTCCAACCCAGACAGCACCAAATCCGACATCAACGCCAACTCCTACACCTGTATCTTCATCCGGATGGACATGGCCAGCAACGCTACAGAATACCGGCCCAGCTTCAGGAACCGTGTTTACTTCACTCACACCTCGAGAATTTAGCTCTTCTGATAATGGAAAAGTCTTTGATGGAGTTCAAATAAATGTTGGGAATGGCCAGGAATTTTTTATCACCGGCTCAAATATTACATTCAAAAACTGTAAAATTGTGTATACCGGATCGACACATTCTCCAAACGGCTTCATCTATATCGGAAAGTCATGGGATAAATCAATTCGTCCAAAGAACATCGTCTTTGATCACTGCATCATCGACGGCGGAAATCGCCACGAGTACGGTCTCACCGCGCGCTATGGCCAGTTTACACTTCAGTATTCTCAGGTTCGCGGCGCTTCACACAATGTTGAGTCGGGAGGAGATCTCGATGCGGGCACAACCACAACGATCTACCGCAATTACATATATGACTATGATGATACCCCATTTGCAAACCCACCACATCTTGGACATGCAAATGGAATCTATTTCACCGGCAACAACGGAACCGTTGTTATCGAAGAAAATACCGTAATTGGTAATCGATACGAGCTTTGTTCTGCTGGGTGGTCAAATGGACCTGGCGCCGGATGCTATGAGTTTGGTGGTACCGGAGTGGTGACGGTGTATGCTGACGAGGATAGCAATCCCGATAAAGCATATATTGTAAAACACAATAAGCTATCGGGTGCTGGGTACTATCCTGTTCGCTTCTATGGACAGAGTTCGGGAATCCAAAGTGTGAGCATCGTAAACAATGTCTTTACTTCCCAAGCAGGTTGGCCAAAATCGTCGATTGATGGAGCATTGTATGTCATCGATGGTGGTGTCCAATCGGTCACAAAGTCAGGAAACTCATGGGGATCCGATACCGTCTGCTACTCCAGTCCGAGTCAATGTGCAGGTTCACCCAACTAACTGCTTGACCATCAGGAGCTCATGCACATACCCACCCATATGGTTGATGGTATTTGGAAGAGTCCCAGCCACCGTAAAACCACAACTCTCGTACAGCTTCCGTGCAGGGATATTGTTCTCAAATACTGAAAGTTGGAAGACTCGAAGCCCTGGAAGCTGTTTTTTTGCTTCTGTCATGAGGGACTCGAACAGGAGTCTCCCAAGTTTTTTTCCTCGCACCGATACATCAATCGAAAGACCCATATAACCTACGTGGGTATGGGTTCGCTGGCCCAGAGTCACATCTGCCGTTCCAACAATCTTCCCGTCTACTTCCAGCACGAGCTTAACTACTGATTTATTCGAGATTTTTTTCAGACTGTCTTCAATGTACTTTTTTTCCTCTTCAAGAGATATTTGTTCGCCTTGAAGGGTAATAAACGTTTTCTCTCGTGAGAGCTGATTAATATAGTCCCGCAGTTGAACAACATCGGTTGCTTCAATATATCGCACAATTACACGATGACCATCAACCTCTTTTTGTTCAATAATTTTACCGGAGTTCATACTGTTATTATAACCAAACTTGTTTACGGTTCGAGCATCATACTTCGATTAATTAATTAATCGAAGTATGGGAGCGAGCAATTTATTTAGGGTTGTCAGTACGCTATAATATGAGGTATGGATGATATTGAACGACGAATAGAAAACGTACTCGAGAAAGCTCACCTGTCGAAGAAGAAAGAAGAGGTAGAACAACTTGAGGCGCAGACATATAATCCTGATTTTTGGAAGGACTCTGAAAAAGCAGGAAAAATTTCAAAGAAAATAATTGACCTAAAAAAGCAGATTGAAGATATCGAAATGCTCCAACTGCTTCATGAGGAAAAACAGTTCGAGGACGCCGAAAAACTTCTGAAGAAGTACGAAACACTTCTCTTCCTCTCCGGCGAATACGACGAAGAAGACGCGATGTTCGCCATTCATTCTGGTCAAGGGGGCACTGAAGCGATGGACTGGGCAGACATGTTGTTTCGGATGTATACGAGGTACTTCGAAGCAAAGGGTTGGAAGTGGGAGGAGATCGACCGAGTCCCCGGTGAAGAAGCCGGAATCAAGAGTGTTACGATTAATGTGTCGGGGCAGTATGTGTACGGATATCTCAAAGGCGAAGCGGGTGCCCATCGATTAGTGCGCCAATCCCCATTCAACGCGGATAAACTCAGACAGACGTCATTCGCACTGGTCGAGGTCCTACCACTCATCGAAAATGTTGGAATTGAAATTAAAGAGGACGATCTTGAGTGGCAGTTTTTTCGGTCGGGTGGCCATGGTGGTCAGAATGTGAACAAAGTGGCAACCGCTGTCCGGCTCATTCATAAACCAACCGGCACCACCGTAACCGCCCAAACAGAGCGTCAACAGATGCAGAATCGTGAAATTGCACTCAAACTCCTCAAATCAAAACTTTGGCAGGTTGAGGAGGAGCGTCGCCAGAAGGAGATGGAAGGCCTCAAGGGTGAAAAGATTGCAAGCTGGGGAAGGCAAATTCGATCGTATGTTCTCCATCCCTACAAAATGGTGAAGGACCTTCGAACTGAGTATGAAACCTCACAGGCTGAGATGGTCCTTGACGGTGACCTCGACGGCTTCATCGAGGCATATCTCAAGAGTAAATAGTCGATCATTTGAATATTGATTATTCCCGAGAAGAGTGTTATTCTGAACTCTATGGAACCGAAAAAAACCGTTGTTCGACCTTTGAGTTCAACACCTTCAGCTGGGCAGTCAACGGTGCCAACCTGGCTCGCCATCGCACTCCTCGTCGTATCTGGTCTCGTGGGTGGTTTTGGAGGCTGGGCGCTTGCCGGTTCAAAAAAATCATCCTCAGACGTACCTACGCAAGCAGAAAAAACAGGCAAATCAGCGGGAATTAAGGACGCGAAACGATTCCCAGACTCAGCCGTTGGTATCCTAAAAGAAGGTGGGGTTGATGGTGAAGGAAGCTTTCATCTCCAACGACCAGGCGGAGAGTCACAGAACGTCTACCTCACGTCGAGCATTATTGATTTGTCTGAGTATCTCAATAAGAAGATTAAGGTTAATGGGCAGACCTTTGAAAGCCAGAAAGCTGGGTGGCTCATGGATGTAGGTTACGTTGAACTTCAGTAATTTGTTTCTCACTTCTCTCACCTCTCCTTTTCCTCTATAATGAAATTGTCATGATTAGTTTCCAGAATGTATCCATGCAGTTCCCAATGGGGAATGCGGCGCTTCGCGATGTGAGCTTCGAAATTCAAGATAATGAGTTTGTGTTTCTGGTTGGACCCTCAGGAGCAGGAAAAACCACGATTTTGAAGCTTATCACCCGCCAACTCATCCCATCCTCAGGAGTTGTTATCGTAAATAACCTCGAGGTCTCAAATCCAAATTTTCGTCAGACCGAAGAGCTGCGACGCATGATGGGAATTGTGTTTCAGGACTTTAAGATTCTTACCGATAAAAATGTGTTTGAAAATATTGCACTTAGCCTTCGTATCCAATCCGCATCGAGATCACAGATCGTATCTGAGATTAAAGAAGCACTCGAGCTTGTTGGACTGAAACATAAGGAACGCGCCTTCCCAGCTCAGATGTCGGCAGGTGAACTTCAGCGAATTGCGATTGCCCGTGCTATCGTTGGCAACCGAGACATTATCATCGCAGATGAACCAACGGGAAATCTTGATCCGAAGACATCATGGGAAATTATGAAAATATTTAAAAAATTGGAAGGAAAAAAAACCATCCTCTTTGCTACCCATAACAGTGATATTGTAAATAGTATGCGCAAGCGAGTATTTGTAATGAAAGATGGCGAGCTGAAGAAGGACCTTAAAAAAGGAGGGTATGACCTATGAACGAAATACTGACATCCATAAAACGAACGCCGTATCAGTCAACGGCATCGTTTCTCATCCTGTTCTTTACGCTGTTTCTTGCCCTCTTTCTCTTTACGATGACCACCTTCTTTAATGGAATTCTCTCGTTCGTCGAAACCAAACCACAGGTAACGGTTTACTTTAAGAACGAGACGAAAGAGCAGGCGATCGGATCGATTCGATCGCAGCTGATGGCATCGACTCAGATTGCACAGGTAAAGTACACGTCAAAACAAGAAGCGCTCAAGATCTATCGAGATCTAAATAAGAATAACCCTCTCTTACTCGAGATGGTAAGCGCGGATATTCTCCCCGCATCGCTTGAAATCTATGCGCGACAAGCCAGTGATCTACCCGTCATCGCAGATCAATTACACAAACTACAGGGAGTGGATGAAGTTGTATTCCAGCGGGACGTTGTTGACAAGCTCGTAACTCTCACGACCTCGCTTCGACGAGCCTCAATCTTTCTCCTCGTGTTCCTCGTGGTGGTGGTTTTTATCGTACTCATGACAACAACGGCATTCAAAATTGCACTCAAGAAGGATGAGATCGAACTCATGCGACTCCTTGGCGCCTCTCATGGATATGTGCGGTGGCCATTCCTCAAAGAAGGAATGTTCTTTGGCTTCGTGAGTGGAACCGCTGCGTTTACCATTTATTATTTGCTTGTGTTTATCCTACAACCGTTCATGCAGTCATATCTCGCAGGAATTCCTCAACTCGAATTTATGGGTCTGGGATCGTATGGACTATTCGTCTGGCCACCAAGCCTCCTCTTCGTACTCCTCTCGTATATCCTCATCGTTGTCCTTGGAATGGGGATTGGATATTTTGGGAACTATCTCTCGACATCAAAGTACATAAAGTAATTTGAATTTTTTAATTTTTAATTTGAACCCAAATTTCAAATTGTAAATTTCAAATTCACATGCGACGTATGCTTCGTGTTACTACCGGATTTCTGTTTGTCGTTATATTTGCTTTCCTATTCTTTACGGTCGTTCGAGCTCAGTCCTGCAGTAACGAGTCGGACTGTAAACGCTTGATTCAGGAGTATGAACAAAAGCTGGTTGGTATCCGCGAACAAAAGAATACATTATCTTCTCAGATCGACTTTGCTGATACGCAAATCTACATTACCTCGCTCCGGATTCAAGACACCGAGCGAAAAATAACTCAGACCGCAGACGAAATTGAAAATCTCAAAGGACGAATTACGACGCTCAACTCATCCCTCGATTATCTCACCAAACTTCTCCTCGAGAAGATTGTTGAAAGTTATAAACGACGAGAAGCCCCGTTCTTCTCCATCTTTATCGACCCGGACAGTGCATCGTTAATGGTAAATCGTCTAAAGTATGCAAAAGCAGCCGAGGAGAACGATCGGAGACTTGCATTTCAGGTACAGCAGGCGAAGTTGAACTTCGAACAGCAACGTGATCAGCGAAAGGTCAAGCAGGCTGAACTCGCAAACCTACAGTCGGTGCTTGAGGGCCAAAAAGCTGCTCTCGACTCCCAGAAACAGGCAAAACAGAGTCTCCTTTCGGCGACACAGAGCGACGAGGTGACCTATCAACGACTTCTTGCACAAGCACAGGCGAACTTGGCGGGTTTCGGCTCGTTCGTACAAGCGGCGGGTGGCGCGACGCTTACCTCATTCGGATCAGGAAGCAACGGATGGTACTATACACAACGTGATCCGTCGTGGGGAACAATGCTCCTTCCCGGTTCATCCTCATCGGTTGCATTGGCTGGATGTGCGGTGACATCGGTCGCAATGGTCTGTCAGAGCTATGGACAGGGTACAACACCAGCATCCATCGCTGGTAATTCAGGTAATTTTATCGGCGGTGACCTTCTCAACTCTGCCTTTAGCTGTTCAGGAAAAAGTACAATCTGGTTAGGGAGTGATAAAGGAGCGGTGCAGTCATATGTGAATGGTGGAACTCCGGTAATTCTGCGCCTCGTTGCTCCGAGTGTCTCAGGACTCCATTTTGTGGTAGCGTGGAAAACTGACGGAGATGACTTCATTATCCACGATCCATACTATGGACCAGATAAAAAATTCTCAGAGCGGTATAGCTGGGGTCAGGTAACTACTGCGATCGCGATACGTTAATTGCTCTCTACATCAACCTTATCGACAGATTTTGTAGCACATAAGCGACTGACAACTCGTCTGCCAACAGGTACGCTCAATGTGAGAGTATGAAAATGAAAGATCTTCCCCTGCTTGATCGCCCGCGCGAAAAACTTTTTCGCTATCGATCGGTTCATCGTATTACAACTATAGAATTACTCGCAATTATTCTCGGCTCCGGAGCAAAGGGAGAGAATGTACTGAAGCTTGCTACCCGCATTGTAACAAAGCTCGAGCAGCTTAATGAACAACCTCAACTCAGCACCTTCCTCGACATGAAAGGGGTGGGAAGAACAAAAGCGTCGCAGATTATAGCAGCGATCGAACTTGGTAAGCGACTCCAGTCGCCGGTCCCAACATTGGATATCCTCAAACCTTCAGATGTATGGAGCGATATGTCTGCTACGTACACAACAAAAAAAGAACACTTCTACGCCTACTATCTTGACACTCGAAATACTGTCATAAAAAAGGAACTGATCTCGATTGGATCACTCAACGCTAGTATTGTTCACCCAAGAGAGGTGTTTGAACCTGCAGTTCGCCATTTATCAGCACATATTGTCCTGAGTCATAACCATCCGTCTGGAGATCAGACTCCCTCTGATGCGGATATACGCGTTACACGAAAGCTTGCAGAAGCAGGAAAAATCCTCGACATTGAGGTGCTCGATCACGTGGTGGTGTCACAACGAGGATTCACGAGCATGAAGCAAAATAACCTCTTTTGATTGTTATACTGGGAGGCATGCAGTCTCAATCAGTAGCTCACGTACGCGCATTCATTTGGCAGTATTATCGGCAACATAAGCGATCGCTGTCCTGGAGAACAAGGATATCGCCATACCGTGTCTTCATTTCAGAGGTAATGCTACAACAAACACAGGTTAGCCGCATCAAAGAGGCTTTTCCAGCGTTCCTCAAGCAGTTTCCAACCTTTCCGTCACTCGCTGCTGCGAAGCCGAGCGCGGTACTTCGAGCATGGCAGGGCTTGGGATATAATCGTCGCGCACTGTACCTTCATCGCGCAGCACAGACGATCGTGAACGACTTTGCTGGCAGACTACCGAAGAATATCGCCGACCTCGAGCGTCTCCCCGGTATTGGACCAGCGACCGCACGATCGATTGCGGTATTTGCGTGGAATCGACCTGAGATTTTTATCGAGACGAACATTCGAAGAGTCTGCATTCATCACTTTTTTCCCCGAAGCGAAACGGTAAGCGATCAGGAGCTACTCCCCTATCTCAAACGGTTAATTGATAAGAAGAACCCTCGGGAATGGTACTACGCTATGATGGACTACGGAGCACACCTTTCGACTCAGGTTCCAAATCCAAATAGAAGAAGCAAGCACTACACAAAACAGTCTCGATTCCAAGGTTCTGACCGAGAACTGAGGGGCAACATCCTTCAGTTACTCCTTGAGAAACGATCGCTCAAAGAGTTAGCTGATCCACACAAACACGACGGTACCATGAAGCGACTCGATCGTATTCTTCAGGACCTAGAGAAGGAGGGCTTTATCAAAAAAGCTGGCAAGAGTTACACTCTTGTATAATTACTCCAATTAATTAAATAATCGAAGTGAAGCGAATAATAGAGAGGCGGAAACGGGCAATGGAAATTAACCGGAGACTGAAAGAACTGTTTCCAAATGCACAGTGCGCGCTCCGGTATTCTCATCCGTGGGAGCTCCTTGTTGCGGTGATGTTATCCGCACAGTGCACCGATAAAAAAGTGAACGAGGTGACCGCCCAGCTCTTCAAAAAATATCCATCATTCGCTGATTACCTCAGTGCAGATCCTAAAGAGTTTGAACAAGATATATTCTCGACCGGTTTCTATCGAGCCAAAGCGAAGCATATTCTTGCAACGGCTCAAAAGATTCACGCTGAGTTTCACGATACGGTTCCACGAAGTATGAAGGAGCTCGTTACCCTCCCGGGTGTCGCGCGAAAGACCGCGAATGTGGTGCTTGGTAACGCCTATGGAGTCGTTGAAGGGATTGCGGTAGATACGCATGTCATGCGCCTCTCTTTTATGCTCGGACTCACCAAACATCATGACCCTGTTAAAATCGAACAAGATCTTATGAAGCTCCTTCCGCAGTCTGAATGGCTATCGTTTACCTACCGTCTCATTGAGTATGGCAGAACATACTGTAGTGCGAAGAAACACAATCATGCACAATGTCCACTCTCGATGATGACGCTCTAAATCTCATAGAATGGTATCTGCATTTTTCGCTCTGGTTTTTTCTTAATCATTCTGTTCTTGTCAAACAGCTTACTTCCAAAGTCAACCTTACCATTTGCTATACCTACTAGATCTTGATCGATGAGATCATATAACTTCTTGACGCGCTCCTCCTTTGCAGGCTCGAAATTGAAAAGACCTTGTTGCACAACCTGTGCATCCTGTAGATCGGAAATAGTACATCCTGTCGCTCGATAAGATACTCCGTCCTCATAGATGCGGTCGAAACCCTTCATAAGCTCTTCACGTATGAGGAGTGGTAAATTGGTTTTCTGCTGGAGGGAGACCTCGGTTGCGCGATAGGTGAATCGCTGTGTTTTGAGGAAAATATAGACCTTACCAACAACGTAACGAAGACTCCTCGCCTTTTCAAATGCATCCTCAACGTGATACATGAGCTTCGAAAATAACATGCTTCGATCGTTGGTAGCCGGTGAGAATGTCTGCGTGCGTGAAATTGATTTATAACTCTCTTTCTGTGAAGTGTTGAGTTTATAGATATGTTCACCTCGTAGTTCGTGCCAAATCTCACGGTATGGTCGAGCGATATTTTTGTTCATAAAAAAATGCTCAGATTGATTGGCGAAGTCGAGGGCGGTTTGTATGCCAAGTTTGTTAAGATGTGCGGTTGTCTGCTGTCCAATCCCCCAAACCTCACTGACAGGAATCTTTGACAGAAACTCTGGAATCGATCTTCCCGGCACCATCGTAATCCCCTCAGGCTTCTGGTGTCCAGATGCGAGTTTTGCAAGCGACTTTGTGAGCGATATTCCGACTGACACCGTAATCTGAAGCTCGGCCTTCACTCGTGCCGCAATTGCGGAGCCAATTTCTTGATAGCTCATTCGGAGCGGTCTACGCATCCCCTTAATATCGAGGAATCCTTCGTCTACTGAGTAGACCTCAACCTCGGGAGAAAACTGTCGGGCGATCTCAAACATCTTCTTTGAGTACAGACCAAAAAGCTCGAAGTCCGACTCCACAAAGATTGCGTCTGGAACCAACTTCTTGATCTCAGAACTGAGCATTCCTCTTCGCGCTCCTTTTCTTTTCGCCTCATATGAAAGTGCGGTGGCAAGCCCACGCTCTCGACCCACGATGACCGGCCTTCCACGGAGTGATGGATGGGCAGACTGCATAACTGAAGCAAAAAAGGCATCGGCATCCATATGGAGAATAACGTTCTGCCAAGAATATATTGGTGCCCACGGCGCATTCTGAGAAGAAACCATGAAGTTCAGTATAGTGAACATTCGTTCACTATTGCAACTGCAAATGTGAACGCTAGTTCACCATTTAATTTTGTGCTTTTTTGACTTTGAATTGAATCCTAACTATTATTAATAGTATGGATGAACTGAATAAGCTAACTGAGCAGATTGAATATATATTTTTAAAAAAGATCATCCAACATCTTCAAGACGATTCTTATACGATTCCCCGAGCAAAACAGCTAGCAATTGATTTTCTAGCTCTCCAGCCATTTATATCTGCACAGGACGCAAAAGAGAAAATATCGCTATTCATCGAGAAAAATAACGATTTTTCGGACTTAATCGACCTTGTTACCTCATTTCATATCGAACAAAAAACAGCAGAGGTCATAGAACGAATGAAATCGTATCTGAAAACAGATAGAATAGATGAGGCAATTACTATAGCAAAACAACAGTAATTATGTCACCGCTTATTGATGCTCTTGCAGCAATTCCAAAAGCCGTTGTTGCAACTCCAAAAGTCGTGGAGGTCGCCGCTGCAGTTCCAAAGGTAGCAGAAGTTGCGAAGGTTGCGACGGCACCACAGGCACTTGCAGGGGGTTTAGAAGCTGGACTTGGAACGCCTCACTCTACTCTTGGACACCTAGCAACGTTAAAGGAAGGACAACTCCCTCCACCGACTCCTGGAACTACTCCTGCAGCATTAGAATCTCCCATATCACCCACTACACCACTAGGCGCTGAAAAACGCCCATCCGCTCAGCAAAGTACTACCGACAGCACAACCGAAAGCAAAAAAACCGCGAATACAGACGAAGTAGCAAGCGTTCCTACATCCGAACAACAAACCCTGACTCCAGGCGAATCGGAAGAACTCGCGGGCATTATGAAGGCGACTGCAGAGTCAGACCTACAAATTAAGAATAGGACGAATGAACGTATGACCGACTGGGACAACAACAATCCTATGCCTGATCCGGCCACTGAGTCTGCAAAATTCAATGATTGGAATGCACAGCGAGCAGATGCTCTCTCGCGCTCACATTTGGAAGCTTCTATTGACAATGCACTTGCTCAATGGGATACATCAAATCCTATGCCTGACAGATCGAAAGACATCGATAAGTTTAATGAATGGACGAAAAAGCGCGCAGAGATTAGAGAGAGAGTTCGTTCAGAGCTAGATACAGGTGAAGCCAATGAAAAGGGGGTCAAGCAGGAGCAGGGTGAATCCACTACTGAGATTATGAAAAAAGTGAAAAGACTCAAAGACTTAAATATACTGCGCAGCGATCTCATTCAATCGATTGCAATCCTTCAGAGTCGAACTGTACTTGATAACGATGCTAAACTTCAGCTAACCGAGTACCGACTAAAAAAAGACCAATATGAAACTGAGATACACCTCCTCGAACAGCAACTCACTGGCCAAGTTGCCCGAGCGCCGCTTTCCAAAAAACTTCTGATCATCGCGGCACTTGCGGCGGCTCCGATCTTAGCTGCGGGCGCACAGGCAGCAAAGGGTTAATGCTTAATAGCGCTTTTCGATTGGAGTGACGACTCCGTTTTCAATGAAGAGGTACTGTGAGAGACCGTAGTTATTGAAGCCACCGTTGATATAGTGATTCTCAAGATCGACCTCAGCATAGTGTGTGTGTCCTGTGATGAGATATTCATTCGCCTTATACTCTCCCCGTATCTTTCGCTTAATTCTGTCATTGAATCGCTTGTATGCGAATCGAATGAAGGTTTTCCCCATAACACGGAAGACCGCATCTTCAATATATTCAAGGATGTGACGCATCGGAGCAGACAGATCGGGAAAACGAATGAGACGATTCCCATGCTCTACAACATATCTATTCTTCCCTGATACGAACTCGTATCGATCTCCTTGTTCTACAGAAAAAAGTGCGACGCGTTTATCGGAGAGTCGCTTTGGGTCGTGGTTACCAAACAGATATACTGTTTTTTTCTTCTTCAATAGCGGGAAAAGCTCAGTTGCCCATCGAGAGTTTGTAAATTGTTCGAATGTGCCGGCAAACCCCTCCCAAAAATCACCGTTAATAATAACCCGATCGGCTCGTGTGATAGCATCTTTCAGAATCTGAAACTTTGCTGGTTCAAAGGTGGGAGTGAGGTGAGTATCTGAGAAGATAAGATAGCGCATTATTTTTCCTGAAGCGCCTTCACAATATTCTGAGGAACCTCTTCATAGTGTGAGGGCTCAATGTATGGAATACCTCGTCCTTCGGTCAAAGATCGGAGGGTGGTGACATATCCCGACAGTTCTGCGAGTGGTGCAAACGCCTTGATAACGGTCACCTTTCCTTTTTTGTCAGTTCCAAGAATCTTTCCTCGCTTACTGGACAGATCACCAATGACGGTTCCCATAAACTCATCCGGTACCGTAACCTCCATCTTCATAATTGGCTCCAAAAGCACGAGTCCGGAGTTCTTGGCGCCGTCCTGGAGTGCCATCGATCCTGCGATCTTAAACGCAATATCAGAAGAATCGACGTCGTGATAACTTCCGTCATACAGAGTCACCTGCATATCTACCATCGGATATCCAAGCAGTACACCCTTTTCCATCGCCTCGATCACACCCTTTTCAATTGGTGGAATAAACTCAGCGGGAATAGAACCTCCCTTAATGGCGTTAATAAACTTAAATCCTTCTCCACGACCAAGCGGTGCGAGTCTGATAAGACAGTGCCCATACTGACCACGTCCTCCCGACTGCTTAATGTACTTTGCCTCCGCCTGACCTTCTTTAGAGATAGTTTCTTTGTATGCTACCTGTGGCTTTCCAACATTCGCATCCATTCCCATTTCTCGTCGCATACGGTCTACAAGAATCTCAAGGTGAAGCTCACCCATACCCGACATGATTGTCTGTCCGGTTTCGTGATTAATCTTTACCTTAAAGGTTGGATCTTCGTCCGAAAGGCGCTGAAGAGCAAAGGCAAGCTTTTCTTGATCTGCCTTCGTCTTTGGCTCGATTGCGAGCGAAATAACTGGCTCAGCGAAGGTGATCTTCTCCAATAGAATTGGATCTTCTTTTTGTGTTAATGTGTCTCCGGTAATACATTCCTTTGGTCCGACCAATGCAACGATTTCACCAGCATAGGCCTTATCAATTTCTTCTCGATTGTTTGCATGCATGAGGAGTAGTCGACTTACGCGCTCCTGCTTACCCGTGTTGACGTCATAGACATATGATCCCGCGGTTAGAGTTCCTGAGTAAATGCGAGTATAGGTAATCTTTCCGACATGAGGGTCGAGTTGGATCTTGAATGCGAGCGCTGAGAACTTTTCGTCCGATGTCAGTTGTCTTTTTTCTTCTTCACCCGTCTTTGGGTTTGTACCAGCTACTTCTTTCAAATCCTGTGGTGATGGAAGATAGTCGACAATTGCATCGAGTACCGGCTGTACGCCTTTATTTCGAAGCGAGGTTCCGCAGTAGACGGGAATCAGTTTGTATCCGATAACTGCAGCTCGAAGTGCTTTCTTCAGCTCTTCAATTGTGATCTCCGCACCACTTAAGAACTTTTCCAGTAGCGCATCGTCTGTCTCTGCAACCTTTTCAAAGAGCTTTGCTCTCCATTCTTCAACCTTCGCTTTGTAATCTTCCGGAACATCGGTTTCGGTATACTTCGTACCCTGTGCATCCTGGTCCCAGATCAATGCTTTTCTCGAGAGAAGATCGATTACTCCCTTAAATTCATCTTCTTTTCCGATTGGATATACCATTACGACTGGGTGGGCGCCGAGGCGATCCTCGATCTCCTGTGTAGTGCCTTCAAAATCGGCTCCAAGCTTATCCATTTTGTTGATAAAACAGATTCGTGGAACTCGATACTTATCCGCCTGTCTCCAGACTGTTTCCGACTGACTCTGAACTCCCTCTTCTGCGTCAAAGACGATGACTCCTCCATCGAGTACACGAAGAGATCGCTCAACCTCTGCGGTAAAGTCAACGTGACCGGGGGTATCGATAATATTGATACGAACATCCTTCCAGAATGTCGTAGTTGCAGCAGAAACGATCGTAATACCTCGTTCACGCTCCTGTGGCATCCAGTCCATCTGTGTATCACCATCATCAATATCTCCAATCTTGTAGGATCGACCGGTATAGAAGAGGATACGTTCGGTTGTTGTAGTCTTTCCTGAGTCAATGTGCGCGATGATACCCACATTTCTAATCTTGTCGAGTGGGACATTGCGGTCTTTTGTGATGATGCTTTGCTGTGCCATATCTGAAATGCGATTGTTCTATCGCGAAACCTGTATCTCAAGAACGACTTGCGGTACAAGCTACACGGTACAATCCGATGGGGTTACCACTTAAGGTGAGCGAATGCTTTATTCGCCTCAGCAAGCTTTTCGGTCTGAGCTTTCTTCGTCACTGCGTTACCAAGATTTTGCGCTGCTTCAGATAATTCTACATGAAGCTTGTTTGCAAATGTTTTATATTCTTTATTTGATCGCGTTTGAGCTGCTTCGATGATCCAGTTTAACGCGAGGAAAAGCTTTCGCTCTTTACGAACCTCGACCGGAACGAGATAGGATGCGCCTCCCAACCTGCGCGGTTTTACTTCATGGTTTGGTGCGACATTGTGAATTGCCTGATGAAGAATCTGGACCGGATCTTTTTTCTCCTCGGTTAACTTTGCAAACACGTCGTGTACCACGCTGATTGCAACGCTTTTCTTGCCATCTTTCATCACATAGTTGACAAGCTTGGCAACTTCATGACTCTTAAAGACTGGGTCCTGTCGTACGGTATTTTTTTTGTATTTTCCTCGTGGCATAGTGTTTCTATAAATTATGAAGATCGCTCAAGCTTCGTTCCATACTTCGATCGAGACGTCTTTCTTCCATCTACTCCACCTGTGTCAAACTTTCCGCGGACAATGTGATACTTCACACCCGGAAGATCCTTTACGCGGCCTCCACGTACGAGTACAATGGAGTGCTCTGCGAGATTATGACCAATTCCTTGAATGTATGCGGTAACCTCCATCTTGTTCGAAAGACGTACACGCGCAACTTTTCGAAGCGCTGAGTTCGGTTTCTTTGGTGTCATTGTTCTGACCACAGTACACACACCTCTCTTTTGAGGTGAGTTTGACTCAACGTATCTTCGTTGAAGAGTGTTGAAGTTTGCTTTCAGTGCCGCAGCACGAGACTTCTTAACTCGCTTTTTCCTCTTGTGCTTGATCAGCTGGTTGATTGTTGGCATATTTACTAATAAACCTCCCGTAATACTTACCAATAAGGTCTTCGTTAACGGGAATTAACCTTCCAATTATAACATTTTCTTTCAGTCCTAACAAGTAATCGACCTGCCCTTTGATTGCTGCAGAGCTCAAAACTCCTGTTGTCTGCTCGAATGATGCAGACGACAACCATGAGTCGGTGTGAATTGCTGCCTTAGTAATTCCAAGGATCGAAACCTTTCCAACCGATGGCTTTGCACCCTGGGCAAGAATCTTTTTATTCTCTTCTTCGAATCGGATTCGTGACACAACCTCATCCTTAATGAATGCAGTATCTCCTTCATCCTCGATGATGATCTTTTCGCTCATCTTTCGAATGATAACTTCGAAGTGCTTATCATGAATCGCAATTCCTTGTGATTCATAGACCTTCTGAATTTCATCGAGAAGATATCCCTGTGCGGAATGGAGTCCCTTAATTGCGAGAATATCGCTGATGTCGAGATACCCCTCTGACAACGCGGTTCCTCGTGCAACCAAGTCACCATCTCCTACCTTAAGATGCTGTGACAACGGAATCATAAATTCCTGCTCCTGTTGGTTACTCTCATCAGTTGAGGTAATTTTGACCATGTATACGTCCTTTGCGAGATCTTCACGCACCGAAACCTTACCATTGATCTCCGCAATCGGCGACACAACCTTTGGCGTTCGTGCTTCAAACAGTTCTTCTACGCGTGGAAGACCTTGTGTAACGTCTGAGATAACGATACCTCCAAAGTGACGAACTCGCATCGTCAGCTGAGTTCCTGGTTCTCCGATTGACTGTGCTGCCATAACTCCAACCGGGACACCGATCTCAACCGTTCTCCCGTTGGAAAGATCAACTCCGTAACACTGTTTACATACTCCGTACTTGGATGCACAGTAGAGCGGCGATCCAACAACTACTCTCGTGACGCCGTTCGTCTTAACAACCTCGACAGCTTTTTCGTCAAGGAGATCCCCTTTCTTCAGAAGCACATCACCCTTTGCGCTCTCAACATTCTCAAGGAGATATCGTCCTCGGATTCTCTCCATGAACTTATCTCCTCGATCGTCTTCCGTGCTGACAACGAGACCACGATCGGTACCGCAGGTCTCTTCACGAATGATAACATCGTGAGATACATCAACTAAGCGTCGGGTAAGATAACCTGCATCTGCGGTTTTCAGCGCAGAGTCGGTGAGTCCTTTACGCGCACCTCGAGCAGAGATGACGTATTCAAAGATCGAAAGACCTTCTCGATAGTTCGACTTGGTAGGAACTTCGATGATTTTTCCAAGCGGATCAACCACGAGTCCTTTCATTGCTGAAAGCTGCTTAAGTTGCTCTCGAGAAGCGCGTGCTCCTCCAGACTTAATGATAATCTTCACTGGATTCTCTTCATTCAAAATTGCCCAGGTCTTATCTGCAAGATTCTCGGTTGTCTCAATCCAGAGTTTATTTGAGAATCGTCGCTTTTCTTCAACGGTGAGCAGTCCTTGCTCATAGCTACGCTCGAGCTTCTCAATCTCTTTCTCTGACTCCTTAATAATGGCGCCTTTCTCGTCAATAACCTTACAGTCAAAGACCGAAACAGAAAGTCCGGCAGAGATCGATGCACCCCAGAATCCAATTTCCTTCAGGCGATCAATAAGCTCTCCAACTTTTTGATTGTCATTGTAGATTCTCGTTGCAAGAACGATCAAGTCCTTCACATCAGCAGCTTTAATATCTCGGTTGGTGAACTGGAGCTCGACAGGAAGCAGTTGGTTCACAAGAATGCGTCCAACGCTGGTTCTCAACAGTGATCCCTGCACCAACACCATGAGTGGTTGTCGGAGCGTTACCTGCTCGAGATGATATGCAGTTACTGCTTCATCTGGATCGGTAAATGCTCGAAGCTCAGTATCTTTCTTCTCAGCATAGGTATTATCAATGGTCGTGAGGTAATAGATACCAAGCGCCATTTCTTTATTTGGAATGACAATTGGGGATCCATCCGCCGGTTTCAAAAGATTGTGATACGGCAACATTCTGTTCTTCACTTCCTCTACCGCATTCTGCGAGAGCGGTACAAACAGACCCATTGCATCTCCGTCAAAGTCTGCATTGTAACCTGCGCAGACTGTTGGATGAAGTTTAATTGCGTATGAATCGGTCAATACTGGATAGAATGCGAGAATCGAGAGCTTGTGCAGTGTAGGCGCACGATTCAACAGAACAGGATGGTTCTTCGTTACCTCTTCAAGGATATCGTAGACTACCGGATCCTTATGTTCGAGGAAGGTCTTCGCGCTCTTGATGTTTGGTGCAAGTCCTCGAACAATAATCTCACGAAGAAGATGTGGCTTAAAGAGCTCGAGTGCCATTTCCTTTGGAACACCGCACTGATCAATACGAAGCTCTGGTCCCACGATAATTGTCGATCGTCCTGAGTAATCAACTCGCTTACCGAGAAGATTCTGTCGGAATCGACCCTGCTTTCCTCGCAGGACATCAGACAAAGACTTCTGAATCTTTGACGCAGAACCCTGTGATCGCGATCGACCACGAGACTTCTGCAGATCTAACAGTGAATCAACTGCTTCCTGCAACATTCGCTTCTCGTTTCGCAAGATGATCTCTGGTGCACCCAGATCGATCAACTGCTTCAAGCGATTGTTTCGATTAATCACTCGTCGATAGAAATCATTCAAATCTGAAGTGGCAAATTTACCACCGGGGAGCTGAACAACTGGTCGAAGATCTGGAGGAATAACCGGAAGTACAGTTAAGACCATCCATACAGGTTGAGTGTTACTCTTGATGAATGACTCAATAACACGAACCTTTTTCAGTAACTTATTTCGTCGTTCACCTTTTGCTTTTGGCAACTCATTGAGCGCGGTTGAGTACAATGCCTGCAGATCAAGATTCTGCAATGTATCGTGCACAACTTCAGAACCCATTCCAACAGTAATGCACTTTTCGAGGTTGTACTCTCGCAAATAGAGATAATCATCTTCCTCGAGAAGATCATTCGGTTTCAGTGATTTTACGATCTTGATAACGCGATCGAAAAATGCTGTCTTCTGCGATTTTTTCTCAACAAATTTGTTGGAAAGCTGCTTGTACTGCTCCTTCTCTTTCAACGAAAGCTCCTGAAGGGCAATCTCTGCCTGTTCTTTATTGGAAAGTCGCTTCTCTAATGCGGCTCGCTGTTTTTCAAACTGAGCGCGGACTTCGTCTTTATCTTTTTCATGTTGCTCTTCTTCCTTAGTGATTTCCTTTTTCTTTACGTCCTCGAGTGCGACCACTGCCTTTTTTTGTTTTTCTTCATTGACATCGGTGACAAGATAGAGCGCATAGTAAATTACTCTCTCCAATGACTGTGGAGGAATATCAAGAAGCGTGCTTAATGGCGCCGCTGCTCCCTTAAAGTACCAAATGTGAACAATCGGCGATGCGAGTTTAATGAACCCCATGCGTTCTCGTCGAACCGCAGAAGTGGTAACCTCAACTCCGCAGCGATCGCAGACAATTCCCTTATATCGAACTCTCTTGTACTTACCACAGTAACATTCGTAGTCCTTTGTTGGACCGAAGATACGCTCATCGAATAATCCGTCTTTTTCTGGGCGAAGCGTGCGATAGTTGATGGTTTCTGGTTTCGTAACCTCACCTTTTGACCACTGAAGAATATCCTCAGGCGATGCAAGGCGAATTCGTAAACCGCTAAAATCAACTACTGGTAGTTCGTCCATTATTTAATGTAATCAACTGATAATCCAAGAGCGTTCAATTCTTTCAACAGAACATGGAATGATTCTGGCACGTTCGACTGCGGGATATCGAGCCCCTTAATGATTGACTCAAAGGCTTTCACACGTCCTCGAAGATCGTCCGACTTAATCGTCAACATCTCCTGAAGTACCGCAGGTACTCGGTGTGACTCAAGCGCCCAGACCTCCATCTCACCGAATCGCTGTCCTCCCATTTGCGACTTACCGCCAAGAGGCTGTTGTGTCACGAGTGAGTATGGACCAACCGATCGGGCATGGAACTTATCTTCAATCATGTGAATCAACTTCATGATGTATCCCACACCGACGAGCGCGTTTCGATCGAGTGCTTTTCCGGTCTGCCCGTCGTACAACGTCATCTTTCCATCAATTGGGAGATCGAGCTTCTTGAGTTCATTGGTGATGAAGTCCTCACGAATTCGTTCGAATACCGGGAAGTTCATTCGTGAACCCTCTTTCTGTGCAACGAGTCCAAGCATCGTTTCGTAGAGCTGTCCAAGATTCATACGAGAGAGAATCGACAGTGGTGAGATGATGATGTCAACCGGTGTACCATCCTCAAGGTACGGCATGTCCCATTCAGGAAGAATGCGCGAGATAACTCCTTTGTTTCCGTGTCGACCTGCGAGCTTATCTCCAACAGTGATCTTTCGCAGCTGAGCAATGGTGACCAAAATTCGCTTAATAACAGTTGGCTCGAGTTCATTTGGATCTTTCTTGGTATCAATGACTTGGACATCAACCACGACACCGCGCTTTCCGTACGGAACACGGAGCGAGGTATCCTTCACATCTTTTGCTTTTTCACCGAAGATTGCTCGGAGAAGTCGCTCTTCTGCTGAAAGTTCTTTCTCTCCTTTTGGAGCTACCTTACCGACCAAAATATCGCCACCATGGACCTCTGTTCCAATGAGGATGAGTCCGTCCTTATCAAGATTTTGGAGCACTTCTTCTCGCACATTTGGGATGTCTCGAGTAAGCTCTTCGGGGCCAAGTTTCGTGTCGACAACGTCGGCAATGAACTCCTCGCTCGAAATTGAGGTAAGAATATCTTTCTTTAACAATCGTTCAGAAATGACAAAGCCGTCTTCGTATCCGAGACCGTTTAAGGAAGTGTATGCAATCACAAGATTCTGTCCAAGAGCGAGGCTACCATCATTGGTTGCTGGTCCATCGACAAGAAGATCGCCCTTCTTCACCTTCTGATTGAGCTCGACACGTGGTCGCTGATCAAACACAACGTCCTTGTTGGTTTTGATGAAACGATCGAGGTCGTATTCATATTTTTTCTTGCTCTTTCCAACCACTACGACCTTCTGACCGTCGACGTAGTCGACAACTCCATCCTCTTCAGCATAGATAG
>CAZHVF010000001.1:76408-76735 GCA_964535635.1 uncultured Gammaproteobacteria bacterium
GACCGAGTGCCTGAGAAACCTTCTTCTCCATACCGGTTCCGACGAGTGGAGCCTCTGGCTGTACCAACGGTACCGCCTGGCACTGCATGTGCGTACCCATGAGGGCTCGTGATGCGTCGTCATTCTGTAAGAACGGAATGACTGCGGCTGCTGCGCCGATAACTTGTCGTGGTGAAATATCAATGTAATCAACCTTCTCGGAAGGAATTTCAATAAGATCGCCCTCAAATCGCGCAACAACGTGATCGTCGGTAATTACACCGTTCTTATCGATATTGACGGTGTCTGAGGTAATGTAATACTTCTCTTCGTCGTCCGCTTGAAAAT
>CAZHVF010000002.1:0-51653 GCA_964535635.1 uncultured Gammaproteobacteria bacterium
CCCGATGATACTACTAAGAAGCTTGTCTCGGAGCAGCTCGCGAAGCATATAATGTACCGTGAGGATCCTCAAAAAACCATCACCGACCGGCTTGTAGAGTGGTTTTCTGCGCTGGTTCCCAATGAAGAGGGAGAGGTTACCCAGCAAGCTGCTTCACAAAAACCTCAGGAAGAATCTCCTTCACTCCAAACTTCCGCCCCCATTGCTTCACCCCTTCGTCAGTCGTTACAATATACCCAGCTTCCTCCTTCGCTAATGCCAACAGATCAAAATCAGCCAGACTATCAAGAAATCCCGCTCGAGTCGCCTGACGGTACCGATCGCGCAGTCCTTTAATCTTCGGCCCTACCGCCATCTGGAACTCTTTTTTAGGCAATGTCTCCTTTCCCATCATGTGTTGCGCCATCTCTTCCAGCTCTTCCTCTGCGATTTGTAGCCCTCGGTAGCTTCGTTTTCGAACATCATCGATGAGCTCGTATACAAACTGAAGGTGGACGGGGTTTTTGCCAAGATCTGGCGATCGGACCTCAACATACTGAAGGAGGTTTTTAAAGCCCTGGTCATCTTCTGCGTCAAAAAAACTCATCACCTCATCGACAATTCGGGGCGACATGAGAAACTTCGCCTGTTTGGCTTCGGTTGCCTTCTTCATTACATGAGTTAGCCCGAGGATCACCTCTTTTGTCGTGCGTCCGAATCCCAGATTGGCGTCCATGTTGAAGAACAGGTTCGTGTCGAGAACGTAACTATTCATATCGGTATTATCTCATATATCGAAAACGATGTGTTTTGATATATTGCATATTTGTGGATAGGTGGTTATTATTTGTGGATAAGTTATCCACATATACCATGTCTGAAGCTGAATGGAACCATTTTGTCGTCTCGCTCATAGAGGGATCTCAAAAAAACCCCATTCTTTTTTCGATATTAAAACAGGTAACACTTCTCTCTGTCTCCGATCACGCCATTGTGCTCTCGACCGACAGTCAAGGATTCTATCTGTTTATTCAAAAAAGACTGCTGGAGATTGAGGAGCGGTTGGCGCAGTTTGCAAAAAAATCAATAAAGATTGAGGTGGTAATCGCGACACAAGAGCCAAAAAAGTCAAAGGAGGCACCGCTTCTTTCATTTGAGCCTACTCAGGAGGACATCTATCGGAAGTCTGGACTTAATGGAAAGTTCACCTTTGAGAACTTTGCAGTCTCGGGCTCCAACCAGGTTGCATATGCCGCAGCGCAGGCTGTTGCCGACAATCCATCGAAGGCGTACAACCCATTATTTCTCTATGGTGGTGTGGGAGTGGGGAAGACGCATGTTGCGCAGGCCGTTGCCTGTAAGATCCTGTCAGATAGCCCTCAAAAGCGTGTTGTTTTTAGCCCTGGCGATCAGTTCACAAATGAGTTGATTGAGGCGATTCGGGAAAAAAATACCGCTAAGTTTCGGAAGAAGTACCGAAACCTCCACCTACTTATCATTGATGATGTCCAGTTTATAGCCGGGAAGAACACGGTTCAAGAAGAGTTTTTTCATACCTTCAACGCTGTGGTTTCGGGTGGCGGCCAGATTATCTTTACCTCAGATCGCCCTCCACTTGAGATAAAGAACCTTGAGGATCGACTGCGATCACGGTTTGCTGGGGGGCTCACGGTAGACGTGCAGTCGCCGGACTTTGAGCTGCGCACCGCGATCCTCCTGATCAAAGCCCAGGAAAAGAATATTGAGTTGGGAATAGAGGTTGCGAGAATTATTGCAGAGCAGGTGACCGATACACGCTCTCTTGAGGGAACCCTCCTCTCAATCTATGCGCGAACACTAGGAAGAGGAGAGAAGATTACCTTGACGGTAGTGGAGGAGTTTTTTCACACGGTTTCTGAGGAGCACCCAAAGATTCGCATTACCCCTCACGAGATAATGAATGTGGTGTGCTCGTACTACAACATTAAACAATCACAACTGAAGAGTCCTACTCGAGCGGAGGCGCTCGCGCTCCCACGACAGATTGTAATGTTCCTCCTTCGAAGGGAGCTTGATATGAAGCACCAAGACATCGCGACTTTTCTCAAGCGGAAGGACCACACAACGGTTATGCATGGTGTCGAAAAGATTAATAAGCGCCTGATTAAGGACGAGTTCTTTAAGAAAGAGATTGATAGGATGATCCAAACCCTTCATCTCTCCACATAGTATGCACGACTTATCTACGCTCCAATATTGGGGTTTTGTCTTGTCTTGAAAATACAAACCGTTTTTTATACACTTATCCCCACGTACTACTACTACGAAGTAAATATATGAAAATAGTATTAGACAAGGAACTTCTACATGATGGTATGCAAACAGCATCTCGTTTTACGTCGAAGCGTCTTTCCACGATTCAATCACTTCAAGGAGCACTCCTTACAGTCGAAAAAGACACCATACAGATCTTTGCTACAAACCTCAATACACACTTCGTAACAACGATCCCCGTAAAACTATCCGGCAAAGGCGCCATACGAGTAGTGGTTGACCCGAAAAAGATTGCAGAGTTTCTCGCACTTCTCTCTCCCGGCGACGTTGCTCTTGAAATTGACGAGAAAAAGATTACCCTCCAAAAAGAGAAAAACCACGGAACCTTTCCCGTGATGGAAGAGGGAGACTTCCCAAAACCACCCATCATAACTCAAAAACCACTCATTCTTAACGCTGATCACTTTAAGAAACACCTTCCCCTCATTCTTTTTGCGGCATCACGAGATGAGTCCCGACCAGCACTTTCAGGTGTGAACTTTGTAGCAAACGGAAGTGATCTAATAACCGTCTCAACCGACGGGTTTCGACTGTCTCTCATGAAGGATAAGAATACCCAAAATATGCCCTCAGTGCTCATAGCACGGGGTTTTTTGGAAGAAGTCCTCCAGGGAGTAAAGGACGAGAAGACTATCGAGTTCGGATTTCTAGAGAAAGAGAAGACCGTTTGGTTTAAAGGGGCTGAAAAACTGTACTTCAGTCGTGTGATCGAGGGCTCGTTTCCACCCTATGAAAAAGTAATACCGGTCGAAAAGAAACAAACAATCACAACCGATAAAGACGAACTCCTTAGAAACATCAAAATCGCCTCATTGTTTGCGCGCGAGCAATCAAACATCGTGGTCTTTGCTGCCAGTAAGGGAATATTAACTATTAAACCAAAAACAGATAGCTCAGACGAAAACAACTCATCACAGGATGCAGAAGTAGAAGGAGAGGAAATTCCGGTAGCGTTTAATGCGCGATTTTTACTCGAGTTTCTTCAAGCGGTCCCTGGAAAAAAGGTAACGGTCGAACTTCTTCGATCTGATGCGCCCGTGGTCTTTCGTTCAGACTCACTCAAAAACTTCCTTCACATTATTATGCCGGTGAGAATCCAGGTGTAACAAAAGAAAGGTAAGGAGAAAGAACTACAATTCTTCGATTTTTTCTTTCTTTGCTTGCGGGGCCTCCTTCACAAGGGTAAGAAAGCGCTCTGTTGAGGATAGACGTTTGTGTCCAACAATTTTCGCAATGTAATCGATTGAAAAGCCAGCGGTTAGTTGGTGGGCGATAAAGGTATTACGGAAGTCATTAATGGTCGCATTTTCGATTCCAACCTCTTTAAAACAGCGCATGATGATCTGTCGGACGTTTCTAATAAGAAGACCTTTTCCAGTACGAGTAACAAACAGGAGATCATCATCTGAGTTTTGTGGGCCACGAACGGTGAGATAATCCTGAATGGCCTTATATGCAGAAGCGCTCATTGGAACCTCACGTCCCTCACTTTTTCCGTATCCACGCACTGTAAGAGAGCCTTCTTTTACATCGTTAATATGAATGTTTGTGAGTTCTCCGATACGGACACCCGTCTGAAGAAGGATTTCAACAATTGCGTAGGTTCGAAGATCCTCCTTGGCAACGTCTCGGATCGCTCGGTACTCGAGCTTACTAAAGACTCGAGGGAGTGTCTGGGTGTACTTCGGGTGAGAAACATCAAGTGATGGGTTCTGTTCAACAAGACCCTCAGCCTTCAAGTATCGGAAAAATGTTCGAATTGAGTTAAGTTTGCGGGAGGCTGATTTCTTCGTGTAGTTCTCGGTTATAAGCTTTGTGATAAAACCCTCAATTTCAGGCTTTTTCACATCGCGAATGTCACTAATTTCTCGGGAAGATAAATACCCTATAAATTGCTCGAGGTCTTTTTTGTACGCAACAATAGTGAAGTTCGACTTGCCTTGTGTTTGAAGGTTTTGGATAAACTTCTCTACAAGACTTGGGAAGAAATAACCATCCATATTGACCTATAATATATCACACTCGGACGAAGATTTCAATAGGTCTAACTAGTATCATATATATCCCACTACCTAATGTTATAGGTATTAAGTTGTATTTTCCCAGTTTATTTGTTATGATTACTATCAATCGGAGGAACTTTCTACGAAATGGCAAAAAAAACATCGACTTCAAGCTCAACCCACCCAATGGAGCAGCTTCTTCAGAAACAGAACATTCCACACATAAAAAAAGGGCAGGAAATTGACGCGAAGATCATCTCTATTACCAAAAAAGGAACGCTGTTCAATATTGGTTCAAAAGCAAACGCTGTACTCGGCGATAAAGAGATCAAGGAGATCTTTATGTATCACGACCACCTCAAGGCCGGAGATACGGTAAAGGTTCGTATTATTTCTGAAGAGTCTCGAGAAGGAAACCCCGTTGTTTCGATGCGAAGCTTCTTTGAGAAAGGAAAGTGGGAAGTGCTTCTGAAGAAAAAAGAGACCGAGGAAGACATTGAGGTTATGTGTGGTGAGTATGGAAAAGGTGGCGTGTTCATTGAGTTTATGGGGATTCGAGGAGTGATTCCAAAAATCCAGCTGACCGCAGATCTTCTTGCAAGTCCAGAGAAACTTGTTGGCCACCGAATAAAAGCAAAGGTGCTTGAGGTTGATCAAGAGAAAAACAGACTCGTTGTTTCTCAAAAAGCAGCAGCACTGAATATTTCTCAGAAAGAACTGCGAAAGAAGTTTGAAAAAATCAAGGTTGGAGACACCAAGAAGGCGAAGGTGCTTGGTGTTTCGGAGTTTGGAATTTTCTGTGAGATTGATGGGGTTGAAGGGCTCGTACACATCTCAGAAATCTCATGGGAGAAAGTTGGCAATATTACCGAAACGGTGAAGGTTGGAGAAGAGGTTGATGTGAAGATTGTCGAGAAAAACGATGCCGATCTGAAGCTTAACCTCTCGATTAAGAGACTTTCGCACGATCCATGGGATGAAATTGAAGAAAAATATCCAAAAGACAAGGAAGTCGAGGGTGAAGTTGTTCGCAAGGAAAAGTACGGATACTTCGTACGACTTGAGCCAGGAGTAGAGGGGCTCATTCACGAGAGCAAGCTTACCGGAAATGAAGACATTGAAGTGGGTAAAAAAATCAAGGCGTTCATCGAGCGGGTAAACAAATCCGCCCGGAGACTCAGTCTCATTCTTCCTCAGAAAGAAAAGCCGGTCCTATACCGATAATCCTCATACGCTCTTTCTTCTCCAGATTTCACTAGGAAATACTAACAACGCTCTCTCTGTAGAACACAACCAGTAATCCGCAACGCGTAATTGAGTCGCAGAAAATGTATACTAAATTACATGGAGCAACATCCTATTCCTCGCCAGATTACTACCTTCGAATTTAAACTCGTTGGGTTCATGACCCTTCACCAGTTTATTTATCTTCTCATCTTTATTCCAACCGGCTTTCTCCTCTACAAAATCATCCCGATTCCATTCCTCAACATCGTTGCGGCAGCGGCGGTTTCTGCGATTGGAGTCCTCCTTGCATTTCTCCCAGTAAACGATCGTCCGCTCGAGGTTTTTTTGCAAAATTTATACAAACGCCTGACGTCTCCCACGCAGTATGCGTATCAAAACACTGGTCATCCCGCGATCTTTGTGCAAGGGTCACAGTCCGACAGTCCCGCCCTGGTTGCAGCACACAAAGACGCACAAGAGAAACTGAGCCAATATCTGCAGATGAAGTCTGCCGGAGCGACCGAGCTTAAGCCACGAACAGTCGATCTTTCAACCACTGTTCCACAGGTGACGCCGGTTATTGCGCCAGAACTGACCCCTACACAACCGCAGGAACCAGCTTCAACAGCCGTTCCAACGACGTTGTTGGAAGCTGAGAAGCAACCGTTCTTTATCGGGACCGTAACAAATAACAAAAAGAAACCACTCCCCGAAGTCCTGGTGTATGTAAAAAATGAAGCTGGTGCACCGGTCCGCCTCTTAAAGACTAACCCAAACGGCGTCTTCGCAACCTTCAACACGCTTCCAAATGGAGCATATACATTCGAAGCCAAAGATCCGCGCGGTGCGCACGTCTTCAGTCCTATCGCCATTACACTCCAAGACGCAAATACAACACCATTTACCATTCAAGAAAAAGGAATGCTATGAGTCCTGCCGATAAAGCACCGGTTCGCGCAACCACCCAGTCATTTACCGAGATCATTGATATTCAAGACGATGTCGTTATTCTGAAAGATTACTCTGCCGCAACGGTGGTGGAGGTAGGGGCGGTAAACTTCTGGCTCTTATCCCAAGACGAGCAGGAGTCGATGATTCAGTCCTACGCAAATCTCCTCAACTCACTTTCGTTCCCAGTGCAGGTTCTCATCATTTCCAAGCAGATGGACATCTCGGTCTACCTCAACTACCTTCAGCAGAAGCTCCAAACTCAGTCTGATCCAACAATTCAAAAACAACTCACGAGCTACACCAACTTTATTAAAAATACGGTCAAAAAGACAACGGTTCTTGAGAAGCGGTTCTTTTTTGTTGTTCCGTTTAATCCTCTCGAGATGGGAGTGACCGGAGCCAATACGAAAGGTCTCAAAAAAGACTATGTTGTAACGCGCGCAAAGGCTGCGCTCTATCCAAAACGAGATAACGTTGTCCGACTTCTTACGAAGATCGGTCTCAAAGCAAAACCTCTCTTCAAGCAGGAGCTTGCAGAGCTCTACTACAATCTATACAACCATAACGTCTCAAATAAAAAATTGGCGCCGGTCGACGTGGTTGCGGGCGCACCGGTAACCAGCGCACAAAAGTAATATCTATGTTTTTTTCGAAGAAAAAAAAGACCAATCCAGTACCAACTCCAACCTCAGCGCTTGAAGCGAAGGGATCTTCGATTGCGGATATTATCGCCCCATCATTTGTAGAAGTTGACTTTAAACATATTAAGATTGACGACCAGTACTATCGAACACTCTATGTCACGGGGTACCCTCGGTATGTGTCTCCAAACTGGCTTTATGGGCTCATTACTTTTGAGCATCCGCTCTACGTCTCGATGTATGTGTACCCTTCAGAGTCAAAAAATGTCCTTGAGGAGTTGAAGCGTAAGATCGGAGAAATGGAGGCAACCATCGAGAACGATCTTAAGGACGGAAAGGTCGTTGACCCAACGGTGCAAGTCGCACTCGACGACGCGCTCGCGCTTCAGGCAGAGCTCGCAAAAGGCGCGGAGCGATTCTTTCAGTTCGGGCTATACATCACAATTCCCGCCAGCTCGAAGGAACAGCTTGAGCAACTTACCAAGCAGGTTGAATCTGCGCTCTCATCGCTTCTGGTGGTTTCGCGTGCCGCAACGCTTGAGATGGAGGAGGGATTCAAGTCCACGCTCCCGATGTTCTATGACAAGCTCGGGGTATGGCGGAATATGGACAGCACATCACTCGCGATGACCTTCCCATTCTCAACGGCGTCCCTTACGCGGAATGAAGGAATTCTATACGGAGTGAATCAGCACGACAGCAGTCTTATTATCTTTGACCGATTTACACTCGAGAACGCAAATGCGGTTATTCTCGGCAAATCAGGAGGAGGAAAAAGTTTCTTGGTAAAACTCGAAGCGCTCCGACTTCTCACCATGGGCGTCGACGTCATTATTGTGGACCCCGAAAACGAGTACAAAAAGCTCGTAGACGCGGTTGGAGGTGAGTTTGTCGAGTTCTCGGTTAAGTCTCAGTACAAAATCAATCCATTCGAACTCCAGCGTGATAGTAAGGAGCCGGATGAGTTACAGAACAAAATTCTCGATCTCCATTCGCTCATGCGCGTCATGATGGGTGATCTTACCCCGGCACAGGACGCGCTTCTTGATCGGGCGCTCGTTGCGGTCTATCAACAGCGCGGAATCACACAGGATAATGCGACCTTCAAGAATGAACCGCCTCTCCTCGAAGATCTGTTTAAGGTGTTCTTAGGCATGGAGACTGCTGAGGGGAAGGAGCTTGCCGGAAGACTCGAGAAGTACGTGAGTGGGTCGGCCGCAGGGATCTTCAATCAACAGTCGAACTTCGACATTAAGAACAAATTTACGGTTTTTGGCATTCGCGATCTGGAGGAGAATCTCCGACCGGTTGCGATGTATATGGTGCTCGACTATATCTGGAACACCGTGCGACGATCGAAGAAGAAGCGTGTACTGATCGTTGATGAGGCATGGTATCTCATCAAAAATCGTGACTCCGGCGCGTATCTGTTCAACTTCGCAAAGCGATCCCGCAAGTACCAACTCGGGCTCACCACCATTACACAGGACGTCGAGGACTTTATGGCGACAAATGAAGGAAAAGCGATTATTACCAACTCATCGCTACAGATCATACTTAAGCAATCAACAGCCGCAGTAGACGCAATTACGAAGACATTCTTCCTCACCGGTGGGGAACGCCATTTCTTGCTCTCAGCAGGAGTGGGAGAGGGGTTGTTCTTCGCGGGTCAATCTCACGTAGGATTTAAGGTCATTGCCTCCGATGACGAAAAAGCAATTATTGAGTAAGTTGGTTGCGGAACCAACGAGTTAGAATGGAGCAGACCTCTTCTTTAAACGGGCCCTCCTTGATGCTGTGAGGTGCATTTTTCATTACAACGTGTGTGAGTTTCGATTGATCCGATACCGCATTCGCATAGCTTTGAACCGTTTCATGTGGAACCTGAGCGTCAAGCTCTGACTCAATGACCAGAACATTCCCATTAAAAGAATGTATTGCGCGAAGCGCTGCCGATTTTTCAAAGGGCTTGATTTTTTTCCTCCACTCGGCGATTTCGGGGACATCGCCACCGGTTATTGATTTCGGCTGATTCTCTGTCCCATCGGGATAGTCAGCGGGAACTCGAAGTACAACGCCTGTTAGTGTAACCTGATTCGAAAGAAGAGCTACAAGATACCCTCCGAAACTAGATCCAACAGCGTAGATCTTTTCCTTGTCTACGTTCGGGATCCTGAGCAACTGTGAGTATGCCTCCTTGCAGTCCGCGAGAAACTCGACAGAGGTGATCGTATTTATATCACCGTCGCTACTACCATGACCGCTCATATCAAAAAGAAACGAAATGTAGCCGAGTTTTGCAAGCTCTTCGGCGTATCGGAAGCTCCGTTTTTGTTCACTTGTCCATCCATGAATAAACAAGACCGCTGGACTTTTTTCCTTGGGTTGAGTTGGTAGGAAGATCGTCGCATTCAACGTGCGACCATTGGAAGTAAATGAAAGAGTTTGCATTGTGTGAGCCCCCTGGGACTCGAACCCAGAACCAATAGCTTAAAAGGCTACTGCTCTAACCAGTTGAGCTAGGGGCCCATATGACAATCCGAGGTTAGAAGAACTATATTGTAGCAAATTGAAGGCCAGATTTGGGTGGACCTGAGGGGACTCGAACCCCTAACCTTCTCTATGCCATAGAGACGCGCTAGCCATTGCGCCACAGGCCCATTACCACTGCTCATTATATCATCGCGACCGACTCCAAAGCGTACCAGCGCTCCCTTCACGTCCGACGTGAGTGTCACTATATATGGAGAAGATCTCGGAGTTGTTTACAGACTTCACGATATATGAGCTCATGTCCTTGAGTATTCGGGTGGAGTCCATCATCAAGAAGCACGTTCCCGCCGTGATTTTGGAAGAGGCTCATAATGTCTACAAATGGTATGTTCTTCTCAGTCGCAAACTGTTTGATAATTTCATTAAGCTCGACTGTCCGCCGTTGGAAAAATGCTTTTTCTTCAGAAACAACCTTTGAAGCTTCGTCGTCAACGGGTGGAAGTCCGAGCACCAGAACGCCAGCGCTCATTTCGAGCGCTAGATCGAGAAGGGAACGGTAGTTATGCTCAAATTCGTCCGTTGTATAGCGATTTCTTTTTTCATTGATGAGATACTGTGCATCGTTCGTTCCAATTGCAAGAACGGTAAATGTTTTTTCTCCATGCCACCTTCGAGCTAGGGTCTCAATCTCAAACCGTTTTAAAACACCCTCAGTTGTGTCTCCCGAGATACCGAGCGGGTAGATGGAATGATCGGTCTCTTCAAATACCGGAGTTAGTCGTAGCTTCTGAGCCCAACCTCCTGCCGCATCGTTGTATCCAAATGTAATACTGTCGCCAAAAACGAGAACTCTCATGCTTGTATTATATCGAAAACACTACAGCGCGGGGTCGATGGCGCGGGCGCGTTGGAGGTAGTCGAGCGCTCGTTCCTCACTACCTTTTTGAGAATAAAGAAGATAGAGATTGTAAAGTGTATCGCGGGATTGTGGATTTCTCTGCAGAAGACCTTCAAGTTCCTGAATCTTCGCCTCTCGCATCTGCTCGTCATAAAAAACCTCCTCTTCAATTCGTTTTCCATAGAGATTCTTGTAGAGAATGAGGTCTTTCTGAAATGAAGGGAGTGACTTCACACTTCGCAGGTATGAAACGATGGTATTTTTTTCATCTACAACCTGCTTGAAATAGAGCGGGGAGATCGTCTGCGTAAGCACCACATTCGCAGTGACAAAAGCGCCAAATAATGAAAGGACAAATCCCCACAAATATTTTTGAACCATGACTCTATTATACCTCCGAGATTGGTATACCACGAGCCACGATTCGCGTATAATGAATTCATGGATCCCGCACTCGTCACGACCGCCTTCGACGGACTCATTAGTGTCATCATTGCGCTTCTGGCAGCCGTATCGGCGGCCGGTGTTACCTGGCTACTCATGTACCTCATGATTGTCTATGTGCGCATGAAAAAGCGAGAGCACGCATCGCTCAATATGGTTACGCTTGAGGTAAAGCTACCCAAAGACAACGAGATCAAGATTGATGCTGCAGAGCAGATGTTTGGGGCGCTCGCGTCTCTTAAAAAATCGGGATTCTGGACCTTTCTTGAGGCCGGAGACTCACTCGCCTTCGAGATCGTGGGTCGAAAGGCAGACATCCGTTTTTACATCTCGGTTTCTAAAAAAATCGTTGACCTCGTTGAGAAAACAATTTACGGATACTACCCCGCAGCAGATATTCAGCAGGTTGAGGAGCCCAATATCTTCACCGAAGAGGGGAAGGTAAGCTACGCCGCCTTTATGGCAAAGGAGGCGCCGTACATGCCACTCAAGACCTACAAGGAAATGCCGGTTGATTCGATCGCAGCGATTACGTCAGGTCTGTCGAAGATGGATGATGGAGAGGCGGCGATGATCCAGCTTCTCATTAAACCAGCTGAGGGGAAATGGAAAAAGGCAGGAAAGACGTACGTTGCGCATACTAAGAAGAATGAAGCGAATCCCGAGAAGGCCACCTTCAAGAACGATCCGAAACTACTCGAGCGGATCGAGGACAAATGCGGAAAACAAGGATTTGAGACCGCGCTTCGCATTATCGTCTGTTCTCCATCGAAGGAAAACGCCGATCATCATCTCCGAAACATCAAGGCAGCGTTTACGCAGTTTAATGGGGATGCGAACAGTCTCAAAAGCATCAAAATTCGCTTCAAGGGTTGGTTCATGATGGACGTGATCTATAAGTTTTTTCCGGTTCTCGAGTTTCCGTTTGCGAAGACAATTTCAATCTTCTCCAGTGACGAGCTCGCGTCGTTCTTCCATTTTCCGAACAAAACAATCGAAACACCGCACATTAACTGGCTCAAAGCAAAGAGCGCGCCGGTCGCAGCAGAGGTACCTCAAGCAAACGGGACCGAGATCGGTATGGGTTACTACCGCGGTGTACGCCGACCGGTCCATATCGGACTCCCAGACCGACAACGACACGTCTACATCATTGGAAAGACCGGTACCGGGAAGTCGTATCTTCTTCAGCATATGATCGACCAGGATATTAAAGCTGGTCGAGGTGTCTGTGTGATCGATCCACACGGAGATCTGATTGATGATGTTCTCAAATATATCCCCCCCGAGCGCGCAGAAGACGTTATCTACTTTGATCCCGCCGACGGAGATCGACCAATGGGTCTCAATCTTCTTGAGGCAAGCACCGAAGATCAGAAGCACTTTATTACTACCGCAATCATCAACCTCATGTACAAGCTCTATGATCCACAACGAACCGGTATCATCGGTCCACGATTTGAGCATGCGGTTCGAAATGCAATGCTAACCGTAATGTCGGAGGAAGGAGCAACCTTCGTTGAGGTGATTCGCGTTCTCACCGATGCAAAGTATGTACAGGAGCTTCTCCCAAAGGTACAGGATCCGATCATTCGTCGATACTGGACCGATCAGATCGCGCAGACCTCGGACTTTCATAAATCTGAGGTACTCGACTACATCGTCTCAAAGTTTGGTAGGTTCGTTACGAATAAGCTGATGCGTAATATAATCGGTCAGTCGAAGTCAGCGTTTGACTTCAGAAAAGTCATGGATGAAGGGAAAATCCTCCTCATCAATCTTTCGAAGGGTCGCCTGGGCGAAGAGAACTCAAACTTCCTTGGACTCACGCTGATCCCGAAGATTCTCGTTGCGGCGATGAGTAGGCAGGAGATGCCCGAAGAACAGCGACGCGATTTCTTCCTCTACGTCGATGAGTTCCAGAACTTTGCAACTCCTGACTTTGCCACCATTCTCTCGGAGGCGCGAAAGTACCACCTTAACTTAACGGTGGCAAATCAGTTTATTGGTCAGGTGGAGGAAGAGGTGAAAAATGCAATCTTTGGTAATGTTGGCACGATGATTACCTATCGTGTCGGTGTCACCGATGCATCGTATCTGCAGAGAGAGTACCAACCGGTGTTTGGTGAGTCGGATCTGATCAATATCGAACGTTTCCACGTGTATATGAAGACCATTGTGAATAACGAACCGGTGCCACCGTTCTCGGTAGATCTGACGCGTGATGTCAAGGCAGTAAAGGCGCAACAGAATCTGAAGATCGCACAGGCAATCATTCAACTTTCTCGATTGAAGTACGGGAGGCCGCGCGAGCTTGTTGAGGCAGAGATTAGTCAACGAGCAAAGTTGTAACCACGAGCCGAACACGAGCGGTATAATTGAGTTTTCGTATGATAAAGACATTTGAAGCAACGCTCACAAAACGACAGGAACTCGCACAGGACATCAACCTTTTCTCCTTTGAGATCGTGAACGACACGCTTGTTTTTGAAGCGGGACAGTACGTCATTATTCTGGTAAAACAACCGGATGGGTCGGTTGCTCGGCGCCTCTACTCAATCGCCAGTTCGCCATCGAATACGAAGGGCTTTGATCTTCTGCTCAAGCGAGTGCCAGGAGGAGTTGCATCGAACTTTTTCGCAGGGCTCCATGTGGGCGAGAAAGCGACATTTCAAGGACCCGCCGGAGTATTCACTATGAAGGATTCAGTTCCTACTGCAACTAAAATATTTCTTGCAACGAGCACCGGTATTGCGCCGATGTACGCTATGCTCAGAGCGAAGATTGACGCTGGGGTTACGAATGAAACATGGCATCTCTTCTGGGGAGTGAGAACAAGCCACGACCTCTACTGGCTCAAAGAATTCGAGGAAATGAAGCAAAAAAACCCGGGATTTAGCTATTCCTACTGTCTCTCCCGTGAGCCGGAGCTTTCCCAAAAATCAATGCCCGCTGCCTGCGTGCTTGGTCGCTTCGATGCACACTTTATGAAACTCATCGTCGATCCAGCTCAGAAAAATGTACAGATCCTCAATAGATACGAATACTACGTGTGTGGAAGCGTGAATGCGGTGGAAGCGGTGCGTCAATACCTCATCGGTGAGGGTGTGGATAAAAAGCAGATTCGATCCGAAAAATTCGTCTAATCAAAAACCCGTAAAGAAGAACTCTGCAGGGATCTGCGGATACGACTGGAAGAGCTGTACCTTCTTGGTCACCTGCGTCTTGGTCGTCACTTGTGAGGACACCGTTCTCCCCTGTGTAGGAAGTCCAGACTTTGAGATCGAGAGCTTGGTACTGGCTCCTATTGCGCGTACCACCAAGAACTTGCTGTCAACTCCGACATCTGCAGCGGGCACCGTGACTGCATGGGGGAAGCTGGCGTCTGAGCAGGAGGTCTCTGACAGATCGCCTGATCCTGTGATCATACCCTCCGCATCGGCTACATAGTGTTTGACCTGCGGTGCAGAGTTTTTGACCAGCGCAATATCAAGGGCGGTGCCTGCACCATAGCAGACAACGATGTTGGTTGCGGTACTTGCACTAATTGAGGGTGGTGTACCTGCGGTGTAGGTACCAAGATAGGCGGTGTACGCCTCACCGGAGGTGAGTGTTGGTGTAGTGAAGGTATCGGTAGCAGACGAGGAGATGGTGGTAGAGCCTGAGGTAAGTGAGGTTGCGAAGTTTCCGGTCGCAAGGTTGCCAATCGCCGATCCGCTCTTGAGACTCTGCTCAATTCCTGCCTCAGCGGCCGCTAAGGCCTTCTGATTCTCCTCCTCAAGCTTGGTGAGTTGGGTATCGGTACGGGTGGTGAAGGTCATTGTGAGTACCACGGTCAGGGCCACCGCCATGATCATGACCAAGATGAGCAGCATCTGTCCCCGTTGGTGGTTTCGTGGGTGATTGGTGAAATGATTGTAGGTATTCATAGGTATCTTCTTCATCATTACTGTACCTGTTGATAGTCTGACTTCACAACCGAGATTCGATCAATGAGATTAACATAGTGAGTTGGATCAAAGACAACAAACAGAGACGGTGCATTCAAGGGTGCGGACGTTCTCTGGCGCGAGATCGCGGATGAGGATCCGGAGACCACATTCCCTACGATCTTCAACGGTACCGCTCCGGTACCAAAGTTGACCGCGGAGGCGGCATAGAGACCGTTCGCCTGTGTCGTTGCGTCTGCGAAGGTAAGGGTTCCGGTGACGATCAAGGCAAAAGGAGTATTGGCCGTTGTATTCAATGTTGTCTGACCGGCTGCACCAACGGTCACATTCCCCTCAACCAGTAAGACCGTTCCAGCAGGGATGGTGCTTGTTGGAAAGGAGCTCTGGGTGAGGGTGAGGTTTCCGGTGTAGAGGTAGGTAGTGTTTGCAGCTGTGACCCCGTTGAGGTTGGTGTTGATTGCGGTATATGTCTTTTTTGACTTTACATACGCAACAAAGGAGGAGGCGTTGAAGGTACCGGCAGATACATTCTGCCGATTCCAGCCCGATGTCGAGATGGTTGCGTTGGTGAGCGAGGTGGTTCCCTGAGATAGGACCACTCCACCGTACCCACCTTGATTAAAAGCATTGCTGGTTGTGTCATCTGCGTCAAAGGCGGTAAGGGTTGCGGGATAGATGAGGTCAAGGTTGCCGTATTTGTAGAAGGAGGTGTTCTTGACCTTAAAAAATGGTGTTACCGGTGCCCCGGTTGGTGTGGGGGTTGGTGAGGC
This sequence comes from uncultured Gammaproteobacteria bacterium, assembly GCA_964535635.1. Taxonomy (GTDB): domain Bacteria; phylum Patescibacteriota; class Microgenomatia; order UBA1406; family GWC2-37-13; genus CAZLQR01. The sequence continues at coordinate 15,670 of CAZHVF010000002.1, forward strand.
GGTGCAGGTAAAAGACGAGTAGGTTGCGGGACCGTACCCACTCGTAGCATTGTACCCGTGTACCCACCAACCATATGTCCTTCCTGATACTACCGGGAGATTAGCGTATGTATTTGTCGCCAGATTATCAAGATCGCATTCACCCGCAAGTGCACTCCACCAACTATTGTTTGCTGCGTCACAGTTTGTGGCAGGTGGCACATTGGGGGCATTGTTAAACCGAAGTGGGTACGATGTCGCACCCGTAACTACATCCCAGGAGAGACTTACTCGAGTGCCTGTTGCGTCACAGACTGCCTGGAGATTTGCCGGTGCGGTCAGTGGGACTGGTGTTGGGGTAGGTTTGGGATCGGTGGGAGTTGGAGGTACACATGCTGGGTGATTTGCTGAACAACGGTAGAGGGTAGAACAGAGACCGGCGGTTCCCGCCGCAACATTACGTTGTTGCATCGATGTCGACGCACACGACCCACCTCCACATGACAAATTCTGCCATCCGGTGTAGCACATGGAGCATGATGCGTCGGCAACACCGTTCCAGCTACACGATCCACTTGTGCAGTTCCAGTAGTTCTTATCGTTATTCACCGACGCACAGGCGGCGCAATTATTAGTGTAGTCTGCACACCTCTCTGCGATCCAAGCAGCCCCAACTCCGCAGGAGAATGAACAGGTGCAGCCAGAGGTACCCCTAACACAAGCATTCCCGTATTTGTCAGTGCAGCTTTCAACGCCGTTGCTATATCGAACAAAACCCGCATTGCCACCTGCACACGATTGAGCGTGTACTACAGAAGATTGAAAGAATACCCCTGTAACCAATAGTATAAATAGGAATAGTTTTTTCATGATAAATAACCCTACTGAATCATAAGAAATTCCCGGTTTTCTTTACGAAAATAATTCTTTAAAAACATCTGCATTTTAACATTATAGTCACTGCCAGGAGTGCGTGTAAAAGTCTTCGTTGATTCAATAATGGAGCGAAGAGTATAGAAGGAGAGCGTTGTTCCCCAGCTATAACGAGCGTCTATATTGGGTTGTGTGTGTATTGTTAGTGTTAGCGTTTGGCCTGCATTATCAAATGATTGTGCATAGCTCATCACGACCGATTTTCTGTCTTTAAGGTCCCGCTCTCTGCCAAGTAGTTGCGGCTTGTCGGTCAGAAGAATAATAAGTCGTTTCGCCGTCACGTATCTAATAAAAGGCTGTTCATATAGGATAATGTTATTCTTATCCCAGAATTTTATTCTGAGTAATTCAGATTCAAGAAATTCTGGTTTAGTTACCGAAACCTGACGGTTAAGAAGCTCTGATCTAACCACAACCATACCATTCTTTGATCTATAGATCTCCTTCGTGAGAAATGAGCTACCAAACACCTTTAACAGAAGAAATATATCAATGATGATAAACAGTAACAGTACTATGATCATCACTAGGCGTCGCATTTGGAAAAGTATACCGACTTTGCAGATTAGAATCTAGCAAATGTGAAGACAGCTTTGTTAGAGAGGTTGAAAAAATTTGTCTGGAAGACCAACGTTCGGAATGACAGTGGCGTAGTGTGTGAGATCAAGTAGCGGGTATGCGGGCTTTTCACCGGTTGGATTAGTGAGACCCGGATCGAGGTAGTATTCGGCCGGAAGGCTTTGTTGTTCTGGAGTTGACTCCAGCGTTCCAAGATGGCTTGTTACAGCAAGAACTTCGCCAAGACCCATGCTAACAAAGTTTGAGCCTGGAAAATTAATTTTTAAGGGGCGAGGCATTCCTTGTGCATTATAGTCATGGGTACTAAAATAGAGCTGCCCGTCTGGTGTTACTCCAAACATGGTATTAACATGCGGTGAAAGGTCATTGTAATAATGCGCATTCGATATGTCGATATTGCCGTTTGTTTTACTAACCCCATCATTACTAATGACAAATGGCTTTGAAAAATCTATTTGAATGGGATCAGACGGTTTCACTGGAGGGAAATGAGCTCCCTCTGCGGGTAAGCGCTCCGTCGTTTCTGGAAGTAAAACGCTATCTTTCCACTCATTCTCCATTAAGTATTGGATATAACCATCAACATTGACGGTATTATCAGGGTTTACAAACTCAGGCTTTTGTGCGGCGAAGGTGTACAAAAGCGCGTACCCCACCTGATCTACCGCTCCATTTTGAAATCCAAATACTTTCCCTTGTGATTCAATGTCGAGCTGAACCCCCCCAACGGGAATAATAGTATATTCGCCAAAAACATCAGGAGCATTTCCTAGATTTTCAACTTGGGTGGTAGTCGGAGGAATGGTAGTTGGTGCTTCGGTTGTGCCCGGGACAGTAACAGTAGTAGTCTCGGGGCTGGTGAGTGGAGGTGTAGTGACATCAACGATTGTAGTTACTGGAGTTGGAGTTGTATGTTCGGTTGAGTTCTGTAGTGCATTATAACCCAGATACCCACCCGTTCCAGCTGCGGCAACTACAACACCTGCTACGATCTTTCTTCCTTTATGACCATTATGCTGATGGGCTCCGGATGAGTCAGGTGTAGAAGGACGAGTAGGAGGCATGGTTGGACGATCCATAACCTTAGCCTGATCAAAATGAGTAGGGGGAGTAAACGGCTCTACGTTAACTCCTACGCCCTCTGGCGTTACGACTTTTGGCTTAGTTTGTAGACCAAAGAAACCTTTTAGTCTTTCTTGCATCTCTCCCATAAACTGTTACTATAGGATTATTATAGTATTAAGGGGGTGTTTGTCAAGCGCGTTTTCGAGAGCTTGTTATAACAATCCAAACAGAGAACGCCCACAGTAAAAATAACGGAAGCTCACCAAATCGCACATATATAGTCTTTTCTCTAATTTTTGGGACACTCGCTATCTGCGTAGACCGAGTCCCATCAGTGATCCAAAGCGCTGGGTTTCCGAGTGGATCTAAAACAAAGCTCGGTCCGGTATTTGAGACGTAGATAAAATATTTTCCATTCTCCAGTGCTAGTCTACGAATATGGCTGCTGATTCGGTGGAGACCAGCCGATTTTTGAAACGCCTGGATATTCGCGATAGCTATGATTAAGTCGAGTTCGCCTTTGTTCGAATAATCTGAAATAAATTTGTGATGAGCAACTTCAAAACACGATATAACAGGGAAACGAGAGTTTTGAGTGCTGTAGACTACCTGCTTTTTGCCAGGCGTGACGTTATCAAAAATTGGGTACATCGCCCTATATGGTTCGAGAATCGACCTGATAGGATCGAATACAAGAGTGAGGTCGTATTTATTATGGTAGGGATCTGAGGTGAGTGGAAGAACAAACTCAACCGCTCCTGTAACGATGCTTATGTTATTTTTCTTTGAAACTTCGCTAAGCTTTTCACCAAGGTTTTTGTCGAAGTTTAAAACATCCTTCGTGAGCGAATATTCTGGCCAGACGACAAGCTGAGCTCCACGTCGTGCTGTCTCGACAGACTCTCGTATATAATCGTTGGCGATAGAATCTGATTCAGAAATCCGTTTGTCCCAGCTCCAGTCAAAGTTCCCCTGCAACAACGCGACCTTTACGATTTGCTTTCCTCTCGCGTCATAACCTCGCGCATAGACGATCGTATTGACGACAACTAGAGCTAAAAGTACAACTGCATACGTAGCAGAATTTTTGAGTTGTTTGATATTTTTGCGATGGAGAGCAAGAAGCGCAAGCGTCGATCCGACCGCGAGGCAGAGGACATCTACGATTGTTGAACCAAAGTATGGCGTGAGCCAGTCGAAGAGTGTTGGATTATTCACAACGGTAAGGAACGCCTTCGCCTGGGGCAGGTACGGAGAGAAATGAAAGATTGTTCGCAGTATGTAAACGACAAATCCAAATGAAAAAATCTGGGCAAATAACGAGTGGGTGAATTTTTTCTGGATTAGCGACCCAAAAAACATCACAAGCATGATCATCGCCGCATTGAAACCAAGGGCAAGATAAAACGGCGTTTGGTCGGCGAAAATACTGAGCCAAATATAGGCAAAATATCCATAGATAACTCCCATGATTAACCCGGACAGCGCGGTAAATGCAAGATTAAATCGGCGCGAAATGACGTAAAAAAAGAAGGAAGAAAAATAAACAAATCCATAGTATTTTGGATGAATTCCGAGTAGAAGAGACGTCGCTCCGGCGCCGGTCAGAAGCAGAAAAATACCGATACGTCTAAAATTTAAGTTTTTTTTTACGCCGAATAGGTATGGCAGTTCGTATGTACGAGTAGAGCTGATAAAGTGCATTAGGGTGACGACGAGAAAGAAGTTATAGCTAAATACAACATTTTGCAGAATGGACGATGAAGCGCGTGCGAAAAATAACCCAAACACAACCATATTACTCACCGCAACAGTAAGAAGATATCCTTTTCGAGTATGAAGAATGGACTTCGCTTTCGGTTCAATCGACCGTATTTTCAGATAATAGTGGAAGTAATAGACGAGATAGTGATAGATTCCGGCAAACGAGATAATCAAGAGTTGGGAGTTGAGCGTCACCGGATAGAGGTAGTACACTCCTGCGGTAAACAAAAATTGGGAGAAAAAGAACACATCCGAGATGGTGTATTCCTCAAAATTACGATCCTTTCGAAACAAAATATACAGAAACAACACCGCACCAATACTGAGAAATGTCCACGAATAGGGAAATGCAAACTGCCATAAGAGCTGGAGTCCAATGAGTGCGGACACGTTCATACCTATCTGCAGTCGTTGGGTGACCGAGTAGACCGGACTAAAGAAGTTGAGGGTAAATTGGTCATCAGCTGCTACGTGGTAAATCGCGTAGATCGTTGCAAGAATGAGGAGTGTCGCGATCCGATAGTCAGGGAGTTGATATCGGTAAAAAAATGCGAACAGTCCCGCAGATAGTCCGAGGAAAATCAGAAAATTTTTAAGTTTAATTTTCCCCGCCTTCAGTTTATAGATGTACGCGAGGAGAAAGTGACTATGTCCGAGGGTGATTGCAAGGAACATAAACGGGATATACGACCCAGTATATGAATAGAGTGCAAGTGTAATAATGAAAGCGGCAATCTTTTGGTAGATTAAGGTGCGAGTGAGAAGGCGATCCATTCTCGCATTATAGTACAAAGTGAGAAGGGACTAGATGGTGTTTTTTTCGACGCTGAAGAACTTAACCCGGTCGCCTCGGAACATGAGGTCGATTTCTCCGGTTGCTCCGTTTCGGTGTTTTGCGATGTAGAGTTTAATCATACGTTTGCTCTGATCAAGAAGGTCTTCACTCTCATCTTCATAGTAGAGAAACGCAACGATGTCTGCGTCCTGCTCGATCGATCCTGACTCGCGAAGATCTGAAAGCTGTGGTTTTTTTGTTCCTCGCTGTTCGACCGCACGCGAGAGCTGCGAGAGGGCGATCACCGGAACCTTCAGTTCACGGGCAAGATTTTTGAGCCCCTGTGAGATTAAAGAAACCTCGGTAACACGAGAATCAAATCTCCGACCCGCATCAGCAAGCTGTAGGTAGTCGACCACAATGAGTCGCACATTTTTCTCAACCTTTAGTTTTCTCGCCTTTGTCCTCATCTCAAGAACAGAAATACCAGGTGTATCGTCAATAAAAATTGGAGCATCCGCAAGATCTCCCATCGCATCGGTGAGGCGCTTGTAGTCCTCATCAGAAAGTCGGCCGGTCTTCAGTTTCCATGCGTCGATATCAGCGTGGCCGACGAGCAAGCGATCGACCAGTTCCTCTTTGCTCATCTCAAGCGAGAAGAATCCGACAGGTTGTTTTTCTTTGAGTGCGATATTCAGCGCCATGTTGAGCGCCAAGGTGGTTTTACCGATGCCCGGTCGTGCAGCGAGAACGATAAGATTGGAGTCCTGCAGTCCCGCGAGTTTATTATCAATGTCAGGGTATCCGGTCGGAATACCGCGAAACTGTGATCCCTGTTTGAGAAACTCCTCAAGACGCTCGAAGCTTTCAGCGAGTACCTCTTTGAGCTCTACGAAGTCCTGATGAAGATGTTGTTGTGAAAGTGCAAAAATTTCTTTTTCCGCTTCATCTAACAACTTCTTCGTATCGCCGGTGTCGTCGAACGCGCGTTGGACCGTTCGAGATGAGAACTCGATTAGTCGCCGTTTCGTATAGTGGTCCTTCACGATGCGGCCGTAGTGCTCGATATAGCCAGACGTTGGGACCGTGTTGATGAGCTCGGTAAGGTAGGAGGTACCTCCAACATCCTTCAGCTTACCCATCTGCTTGAGTTCGTTCTGGAGCGTTACAATATCGATTGGTTGCTGCTTTTCAAATAACGCAACCATCGCGCCGTAGATGGTTTGGTTTTCTCGGCTGTAGAAATGCTCCGCTCGTAGGAACTCAACAACGAGGTTGATCGATGATGCGTCGACTAACACCGCGCCAAGAACCGATTTTTCTGCTTGGAGATCCTGTGGTGGTACTTTTAGCGCGTCGCTCGAGATTGCCATAGGGATTTGTATTGTACAGTACCTGTGAAAAAAGTGGATGAAAGAGCGCGGGAATAATTAGATCTTCATCGCGATGAGTTTGGTTTCTTCGGGAACCGCCTCTTTCTTTATATTCAGGATGTCGAGTGTCTCTGATGGTTGTGAGCCATATTTTTTGTAGAACTCTTCAAGACCGGTGAGCGGTCCAAATGTTTTTTGATCCAACTCCCCATGTCCGTAATGCATCGGAATAACGATTCCTGGCTCTATTTTGTGAATCACCGAAACCGCCTCATCAGGACCAATGGTGTAGTGGCCGCCAACCGGAATGAGAAGAATATCTACATCTCCAATTTCTTCAACAACCTCGTCAGTAAGTGGGTGGCCAAGATCCCCACAGTGAAGAATTGTAATTCCATCCGCCTCGATTTTGTACATGGTATTTTCGCCACGCTGAGAACCTTTTTCACCATCATGATACGTTGGATATCCAGTAATACGTACTCCCAACTTCTCGTACTCTCCTGGCCAATCAATCATCAATGCTTCTGCGGACACGCCCGCTACATGATTATGATCTGCGTGTTGGTGCGACATGGTTACGATGTCTGCTTCCTGTTTTGGATACTTCAGTCCCACCGATTTTGGATCAAACGGGTCGGTAACTACCTTCGCGTCCTTTGCGCGAATAAGAAATGACGAGTGTCCAAGGTACTTGAGCTGCATAGGTTACTAGGATAGCAAAAATCCACTCCGTTATCAATGAAGAATCTCATCGACAGATTTGTTTTTTTATTTCATTCTGTTTCTCTCGCGGAAGTTTGTTGTACTGGTCGATGACCGGTTTTGTCGCTTGTTGAAATACGACCATGTCGAGAATCGATGCGGAGCGAGACGCTTGATCTGCTGCAATGTGAGTAACCGCACCGAGCACATTATCCGCAATTTTTTTTGTTTGCGGGCTATTTTTTGAGAGGAAGGTTGATCCGTAGGATTGATACAGATAGTATGCTCCTGCGATGAGTAAGACCGCAAAAAAGACTTTTTTGAACAACCAACCAATCATATATGTAGTATAGCGGAAAGCGGATCAGGTAGAGAAATAAGGAGCAAATTGATAAAATATGCCTATTGGCGGCTGTAGCTCAGTTGGTAGAGCACCAGTTTGTGGAACTGGTTGTCGCGGGTTCGATCCCCGTCGGTCGCCCAGCATCCATTCACCTCCGCATGAAATACCAACACATTGTTCTCGGAGGCACATTCGATCATCTCCATCGCGGACACCGCTCACTCCTGGAAACTGCCTTCACCCAAGCAGATCGGGTAACAATCGGTTTAGTAACCGATGGGATGGTTAAAAAAAAAGAACGCCATAACCAAATGCAGTCGTTCTCGCTTCGTCAACGAGTACTGCGAGCTGAGATCAACCGTTGGTTTGACGCAACGCCCTGTTCTATTGTGCCAATCAACGACATTTATGGACCATCTATTATCGACGAAAGCATGGATGCGATCATTGCAACTGCGTCCACACTCCATAATGTACAGAAAGTAAACTCAGTGCGTCGAAAGCGAGGGTTGTCTGTGTTAAAAATCGTAATGGTCTCAGAAGTACCTGCGGAAGACGGTGGGGGTCTGAGCTCCACACGTATTCGAAACGGTGAGATCGATCGCGAAGGATTTGAGTATATGGCGCTGTTTTCTCGCACGCTTTACCTCCCGAATTCGCTACGCCCACACCTCGTAAAACCTTTCGGTCACATCATCACAGGAAATGACGCGAATCTCCGTATTGCCGCGCAGAAAGCAGTTCAGCATCTCACGTCGCAGAAGAACCCTTTGTGTATCACGATTGGCGACATCGTAACTACATCACTGAGGGAGGTGGGACACCGTCCAACCATGGCGATCATTGACTACAGAAGCAAACGAAAGACTATCGGAACACGCCCCCGAATCGATACAGTGAATTCTCCCGGTTCGATTGACTACCGTGCAGTGAACGTGATGTCCCGTTCACTGCGGACTACCTCGACAGAACAGGTCACGATTATTGTCAACGGAGAGGAAGATCTACTTGTGCTTCCCGCGGTGATGTTGGCGCCACTCAATGCAGTGGTGTTGTACGGACAGCCGAATATAGGTATTGTTGCTGTACCGGTCACCGAGCGGAAAAAACAACAAGTGCGAAGAATTCTGGAACAATTTGAGATAGTCCCGGAGCCCTGATTCCTCAGGAGGCGTGTTTAATGTCGCCGTGTTTGCACGTGCTTTTGACTCAGAACTCTCCTGATCTCTTGCTCCATAAGTCTCACAAGTCCCTCAGGATTCAATGCGCGGACTCCGTTTCCGAGAAGTTCGATGTATGCTCGAGTGATGGTCTGATAGGTCTCGAGATCGAATCCACTTGGCATATCCATATGTCTATCGTAGAACGCGATAAGGCCTGAGTGAAAGAGTTCTGGAGACACAGAGCGATCAAGCTTCGCGCTCCCGTCCAATATATGAGTAAACCATTCAGGTTCAAATCCCGTATCGATATTATGAAGAAGGCAGTCGACCGAGCTTTGAAACATTCGCTCCTTCAGTCCTTCAAGGCGTAATGCGGTTTGCTGGCCATGGGTAAAGTATGCCACGCTCGAATGTGGAGCCTCAGAAACATGAGTAGCTCCTTGGCCATTCATCAAACGCTCGATGCGAACCGGAAGCCCTGCATGCTTTGCGGCGGTATAAAATACCAAGTCACAGTGATAGGGGTCAAGTGGGCCGGTAAGGAATTGATGTTGAAGTGCTGTTGGCGACTCATGACGGTGTCGTCTTTGGAGAAGTCTTCGTTCCATGCGCTATTATACCGGAAACGAAGCTAGTTAGCAATATTATAGGATAGAAGTGGAGCCCGGAACGAGAATCGAACTCGTGCCTAGCCCTTACCAAGGGCTTGTTTTGCCACTGAACTATCCGGGCAGTGCGAGATCATATTGTAACAAACCAGAGTCATTATTGGTTTTTAAAAAACGCCATAAGGAGTTCTTTTGCGATCGGAGCCGCTACGTCTGATCCTTGCCCAGCGTTTTCGACAAGAACCGTAACGGAGATCTGGGGATCATCAAACGGCGCAAAAACGGTGAACCATGCGTGAGGTGACTGCGACCCGCCACCATGCGACTCGGCAGTACCGGTTTTACAACCAACCTGCATTCGACCTTTTCCAGGTGGAGCAAACTCAAAAAATGGGTAGCCAGTTCCACCGGTGGTACAGGCAAGCTTCATACCCTCTCGCACCTGGACGAGTGTCTCCTTCGAGATCGGTAGTTGTGTGCAGTGCGGCTGTTCGTTTTGTTTTAGTTGAGGGTCGCAAAGCCGACCATTATTTGCAAATGCCGCAGCCGCCTGTGCGATCTGGATCGGTGTGGTGAGAAGATATCCCTGACCAATCGATAGATTGTAGGTATCTCCGAGATACCATTGCTCCTTCAGGACTTCTTCTTTCCAAAACGGCGATGGGAGCAGTCCATCCGCTTGAAGGAACGGAAGCGCGGTGCGGTTGCCAAACCCAAATCGCTCAGCCCATTTTTTAATATGTGCAACTCCCAACTTCTCGCCCGCCTTATAAAAATAGATGTCATTAGAGCGCTGAATCGCTTTGACGAGGTTCACTTCGCCGTCGGTTTTGCCGTACTGGAGGAAGTACCAGTTACCGAATGTAATGGGACCGGCTGTGATCTGACCGGTATCCTCGACGATCGTGTCGGGCTTCATTGCTCGCTCTTCAAGGGCGCCCGTGGCGACAAATAACTTGAAGATCGAGCCGGGTGGATAGGCGCCTTCTGTTGCTCGATTAAACAAGGGTTGGTGAGGATCCTTCAAATATGTAGTCACAGACTGGGTATTTTTCTGATTGAAGTCATTCGGATTAAACGACGGATTCGAGTAGAGCGCAAGTACCTTTCCGGTTTTTGGTTCAAGGGCAATGAGCGCCCCTTTCGCAAGTTGGTCTCGCTTTGGGAACGATGCGCTCTGCGAACTGATTTCTTCGGTGAACAGCCGCTGTGTCTCGTTCTGTAATGAAAGGTCAATCGACAATGTCACCGGAGTACCATCCACGGGATTGATTTTGCCGAGTGTTCTGATCGGGGCACCGGTCGCGTCAAGTTCATGGAGCGTATATCCGTTGATCCCGCGCAGCTCGCAGTCATACAGTTTTTCTACCCCCTTTTTCCCAACAGAATCTCCGAGCTGAAGTTTATGTACGCACATATCGTTCTTGAGGTCGTTCTTGTCGGCGAGTTGAATATATCCGACGACATGCCCGACCGCTGAACCGGAATTAGATAGACGATCCGAGACAAGGCGATCCTTGACCCCGGTATTTTTTGGTGCTTTGCTCTCGGTAATCACGCGACCGCGCCGATCGAGAAGAGAGCCTCTTCGTGCCTCGATCACAACCTCCTTAGTTCGATTCGACTCCGATAGCCGTCGATAATAGCTTCCCTTTACCACCGAGAGCTGAAAGAGTCGGACAGAGATTAATAGAAAGAAACCGACCGAGATAATGATCAGCATAGTGAACGAAGGGAGTCGGTGATCGTGTGCATGTGAGCGAAACCCGGAGTCGGAGGAAGCTTTTTCAAAGAATGGTAGTTTATTCATAATTTTTAGCTCACAAAATAGCCTTGGATAAAGTATGTCGCAAGTACGATATGGAGCACACTCTGTATTATGAGGAGCATCCTTCGAATCATGGTGTGTTGAAGCTGCCCCAGAAAGATAAATACAGAGAGCGACAATAGCGCGAAACGGGGAGTCGAGAGGAGTGTGCCGGTTGCGGTCGGGAGAAGAATATTGATAAGTGAAAATAGGGTAACCGCGCGATGTTCAGTTCCACGCCCCTTGGAGAGTCCGTACAGCTGGTAGCACACGATGCCGAGCACAGCCGAAAAGATGACGAACTCCACCAGCGCAACAAAGAGTGCGAATGACGGAGGCGTAGTAAGAAATATTTTCAAGTACCGAAACAGTACTTGAGGCAACAGGACAAGCTGAGTCGACCTTCCTGCTCCAAATGCCGACTGGGCATGAAAAAATGCGATTGGGTCTCGCACTATGACATGAAGATAGGCCATATAAAGCCCAATACCAATCATCGGTCCAACTGCAGTAATCCGGTTTTTTGCGCTCCGCCAGTTGTCAATAAGAATCGGAATAAAGAGAAACACTCCCACAATTCTCGTCAATGCGGCAAGGAGCGATGTGACAAATAAAAATGAGTACTTTTTTTGTGCAAGAAAGTAGAATGAGGCTGTCAGGAGGAGAAAAAATACCCCTTCTGTATATAGAGATCCAAGAAAGAATGAGGTGGGAAATGTGAGAAGCATAAGGATGATAGAAGAAACGCTACGATGGTTCTGTTTGTGTAATGCAAGGTTCAGATATCGAGAGAAAAAGTACAGTCCCGCAAGAAAACTTGCATTCGAGAGAACGAGCCCCGCTACAAGCGTATTCCCCATAAAAAGCGGAGAGAAGAATCGTATCAGCGATGGATACAGCGGAAAGAATGCGTGTTCAAACTGAGCGTAACCCTGTTCTGCGATTCGGATATAGAAGACTCCGTCGAAGTTTGCAAAAGAACGAATCGATTGAGGGAGTCCGTAATGCAGTAACGTGGTAGGATGCGAGAATAGTCCATGAAACGGCATGATTGCAGGAGCACATAGAGAAATAATCCAGTCGATCAGTCGCCAGACCACAAAATAGAAGACTATCTGCATGAGCACATTGTAGCGGATCCCACCGGGAGCTTATCCGAAGAAAACATTGTAGACGAGCCAAACATTGAGGGCGGCGATGACTACCGCCACAACATAGGCGGGAAACTGGATCCATGCTGGATTTGCGAACCTACCCATCTTTGCTTTTTCACCGGTAAACTGCACGAGTGGGAAGACCGCAAATGGAAGTTGAAAACTAAGGATGACCTGACTTAGGATAAGAAGCTGATTAAGACCAGAGTTGCCAAAAAACCATACGACAACGACTGCGGGTATGATCGCAATGAGTCTCGTCACGAGGCGCCGAAGCCACGGTTTGAGTCGAATGTGAATAAATCCCTCCATAACAATCTGTCCTGCCAATGTACCGGTGATCGTAGAGTTCTGCCCAGACGCCAACAGGGCAAGGGCAAAGGCGATGCTAGCGGCAGTTGTTCCGAGAAGAGGCGTAAGTAGTTTATATGCATCCTGAATCTCCGCCACTTGACCAACACCACGACTGTAGAAGGTGGCTGCGGCAACGATCAAGATCGCCGCATTCACAAAGAACGCGAGAAACAGCGCAAAGGTTGAGTCAATCGTGGCAAACCGGATCGCTTCACTCTTACCTTCGTCTGACTCATCGTAGTCTCGAGTTTGAATCACGGCCGAATGAAGATAGAGGTTGTGTGGCATTACGGTGGCACCCAGAATTCCTGCTGCAATGTAGAGCATGTCCGAGTTCGAAACAATCTGAGCCGAGGGGATAAGCCCCCCAATCACCGCTGCAATATTTGGTTGCGAAAGCCAGATCTCCAATCCAAAACAGCCAATAATGGTGAGAATAAGCGTAATAACGAGTGCCTCGAGATACCGAAACCCCTTATGCTGGAGTAATAAGAGAAGAATAACATCGAGCACGGTTATCACGATACCGATCATCAACGGAATCTTAAATAAAAGGTTCAATGCAATTGCCGAGCCGATGACTTCTGCGAGGTCGCACGCAGCAATGGCGATCTCTGCGAGAACCCAGAGCGTGAGCGCTACCGGTCGCTTGTAGTGATCGCGACAGGCCTGGGCGAGATCTCTTCCCGTCACGATTCCAAGCTTTGCAGCAAGGTGTTGGAGAAGCATAGCCATGAGATTCGATACGAAGATTACCGAAAGAAGTGTATAGCCAAACCGAGAGCCACCTGCAAGATCGGTTGCCCAGTTTCCCGGGTCCATATATCCAACAGCGACAAGAAATCCAGGCCCCGCAAACGCAAGCATCTTTCGCCAAAATGAGAGCGTCTTCGGAATCGGTATCGACCGATGTACCTCCTCGAGGCTTTTCCCTTCCTTGTCCTGTCTCCAGCCAAGCGATTCAAAAAAATTTAGATGTGTCATGGTAATGAGGTGACGCGTTGTGTTCTGGGTGTTGGTCGGGGTGCGGGGAATTGAACCCCGGCCGCACGACCCCCAGCCGCGCATTCTACCGTTAAACTACACCCCGTACGGCTTATTGTATCAAGTTTTGATACAATAGAGCCATGAAGAGACCTGCCTGGAATACATACTTCATGAGACTTGCGGATGTTGTTGCAACGCGCTCAAACTGCATTCGGAGAAGTGTCGGTTCGGTTCTGGTTCAAGATAGAAGAATCATTGCGACCGGATACAACGGAACGCCACATGGGATTACAAACTGCGACGAAGGAGGGTGCGTACGGTGTAACGAGCGACATCTTGGTCGAATTAAGAAAGGCGAGCGTGAAGAGGAGTGTATCTGTATCCACGCTGAACAGAACGCAGTTATCCAAGCCGCACTTCACGGTCTGTCCACCAAGAACGCTGTCCTATATACAACCGCCTCACCGTGTCCTCAGTGTGCCAAGATTCTGATCAACGCCGGCATCTCACGTGTCTACTATCGTCACGATCCACACTTTGTTGGCGGACTAACGCTGTTTAAGCAGGCGAGAATCAGTACGACAAAAATTTCTGCTCAGTAGATCTTTGGAGCTCTCCGTCGCTCTCCTTCTGTAGTCGCTAAAACGTCGATTGAATGCGGTTTTGAATTAGAGTAACATCAAAATAGGCTGTTTTTTCAGCTGTTTGTATACATAATATGATACTCTCAAACGACCAACTTTCACAGCTCGTTCTTCACAACGGACTGGTTGATAAACCAGGACTCGAGGAGCTTACGCAGTTTGCAAAGAATGCCAATATTAACCTTGATGAGGCGATGCTCGAAAAGAACATCATTCCAGACGAAACACTTGGTCTCATGATCGCAAACTATCTAAAGATTCCGTTTGTGAATCTGAGCAAGTTATCCATACCTGAAGACGTATTTCACATTATTCCGGAAAAGGTTGCTCGAAAACAAAAAGCTATTGCATTCGAGCGTGCGCAAACAGGAATTAAGCTCGCGATGGCGAATCCATACAACCAGGAACTCATCAAGTTAGTAGCGCAGAAAACAGGTCAACAGGTTGTTCCCTATTTCGCAACCGAAAAAGACATTTACAACACCTTTCATATCTATCGCAAGGAGCTGCAGAAGAACTTTGATGAGCTCATTCGACAGGAGGCCGAGAAAGCCGGGTCAGTTGCAGCGGCGGAGAATGAAGCCCCGATTTCGCAAATTGTCGACCTGTTGATTAACTATGCATTTCAAGACAAGGTCTCGGACATTCATATTGAGCCCGAAGAGAAGAATTCGTTGGTACGTTTCCGTATCGATGGCATTCTCCACGACGTTCTGTTCCTCTCAAAGCTGTTACACGACCGCATCGTAACCAGAATTAAGGTTATGTCGAAGCTCCGAACCGATGAGCACCTTGCACCGCAGGACGGAAAGATTCGTGTAAAGGTTGAAGAAGAGGATCTCGATATTCGTGTCTCTATTTTGCCGGTTTCTGAGGGTGAAAAGGTCGTAATGCGTCTTCTCTCTTCACGACTCGGTCGACTCTCACTTCTGGATCTCGGCATGAGCGAGATAGATCTGAAGAAGGTGAGTAATGCCTACAGTAAGTCCTACGGCATGATTCTTTCAACCGGCCCAACCGGATCAGGAAAAACAAGCTCAATCTACTCAATCCTAAAAATTTTGAATACAAGAGAAAAAAATATCACCACAATCGAGGATCCGGTCGAGTATCGTATTCGGGGTGTGAACCAAATTCATGTAAATACAAAAACAAATCTCACCTTCGCAAGCGGATTACGTTCTATTCTTCGTCAGGACCCAAACATCGTATTTGTGGGAGAGATTCGAGACAGTGAAACCGCGGGTATCGCGGTGAATGCAGCACTGACCGGTCATCTTGTGCTTTCGACGCTCCACACGAACGACGCAGCTACAACGATGCCCCGCTTAATCGACATGAAGGTCGAGCCATTTCTCGTGGCATCAACGGTGAATGTCGTGATCGCGCAACGTCTGATTCGTAAGATCTGTGAAAATTGTCGCATTTCGTATGTAGTAACCGAGGAAGAGCTTCGAAAAAATCTTCCTGACGAGCAGATTAAGAAACACTATCTGACAACCGGTGAGAAGAAAGAGATACGGCTCTACAAAGGGCAGGGCTGCAAGGTTTGTCATTTTACTGGATACTCCGGCCGGGTCGGTATCTTCGAGGTTATGGAGATCACTGAGAAACTGCGAATCCTCATTACTCAGAAGTCGAGCGCGGATGAAATTCAGAAGCAAGCACTTGTAGAAGGAATGACGACGATGCTCGATGACGGTCTCCAGAAAGTAGCCAAGGGAATCACTACGATCGAAGAGGTGTTACGTATTACTAAGGTCGATGCATAATGAAAAATCCAAAACACGTAACACTCTCAACGAGTGAAAAGATCAGCTTTATTAGCAATCTCTCAACAATGCTTGGAGCGGGTATCTCGATCATCGAGATTATCGACTCGCTCATGGAAGATGCAAAAGGGAATACCAGAATTGTTCTTCAGTCCATCAAAGATGACATTAATCAAGGAAAGCGACTCTACGCAGCATTCGAACGCTTTCCGCAGGTCTTTGATCGAGTAACGATCAACATCATTCGCGCATCAGAGGAAGCGGGAACCCTTGATGCAACCCTGGTTGATCTGAAGGACACCATCAAAAAAGAACAAGAGTTCATCGACAAGGTCCGGTCGGCATTTATCTACCCGACGCTTATCATGGTGATGTTCCTTGGAGTGCTACTTCTCATTCTTACCTTCGTAGTACCGAGAATTGCGGTTGTTTTTTCACGACTCAAAACTGAACTTCCACTTCCGACCAAAATTCTTATTTTTCTCTCCGATCTTATTCTGAAGCAAACAATTCCATTAGTAATCGGGATCGCCGTCATTATCGGAGGGTTCATCTTTCTGATCAAGGTGAATCGAAAGGGCGTGCTGAATGTTATTTTTTCTCTTCCGCTCGTAACAAACCTCATCCGATACATCGACCTCACGCGATTTACGAGAAGCCTGCATCTTCTCCTCAGCGCAGGAATTCCAATTGTTACTGCGCTCGACCTCACCAAAGATGTCGTAATGAAGAAAAAGGTGCACGAGATGATCAAGGAGTGTGAGGAAATGGTACTGTCGGGAAAACCCTTCTCCGATGGATTAAAAAGTAGGAGAAATGTCGCACCCAGAATTATGATCAAAATTATCGAGGCGGGTGAGAAGAGTGGAGGGCTAGATAAGGCGCTGAAGGATATTTCAATCCACCTCGACTATCAGGTCACCTCAACGCTCAGCACCATCACAACCTTACTTGAGCCGCTTCTTCTGATGGTCGTCGGTATTATGGTGGGGAGTATGATGCTTTCTATTATTGCGCCGATTTACGGCCTCATCGGATCGGTCGGTGGCGCACGATAATCTTTCTCCTCGGTTGAAAACGAAGTTCGCGTTGGTTTATTTCTGTTGGGGATTCGGTGCAGGCTGTGGTGCAGGAGCGGCAGATGGTTGTGGAGTTGTCTGTGTCGCCGGTGCAGGCTGCGCTGGTAGGTATTTCTGAACCATCTCTACCACTTGATTTGGAGCAAGATCGGCCTTCACTAAGACGTTCGTTGCACCTTTCTGCATCGCTTCTTTGATTGCTGGATCATGGGAAAGATTCGTCCAGACAACAATCTTCGGCATTTTTGCCGGTTTCGGTTCCTCGGTTTGAAGCTTCGTAAGAACGCCGAGCCCATCGAGCCGAGGCATCATTACGTCTAACAGAACGAGATCGTACGAGCCAGCCCGAATCTTTTGAAGACCTTCTTCGCCGTCGACAGCAAAGTCGATCTGATACCCTGCAGTGGTGAGCACTTCATTGTAGAGCTCGCGGAGCGTAGGATCATCATCAACGACAAGGATGCGTGACATACGAACAACTATAGAGAATTGATATTCGGTTGTCAAACATGAGATCTAAAGTTGTTATAATCATTGGATGCAAATTCAGATTGTTACCTCAACCGGTGAAGGAAAAACGCTCTTGTCTGCCTTCGATAATGCGCTCCAAAACGCTGGTGTTTCAAACTATAACTTAATCGTTCTCTCGTCCATCATTCCACCTGAGTCGACGATTGTGCGTAAAAAAAGCTACGTCACTCCTCCTCAGGAGTTTGGTCATCGACTCTATGTCGTAAGAGCTGAGATGCGTAGTAACGAAACCGGCAAGTTCATCGCAGCGGGTGTCGGATGGTATCTTCTTGATGATGGACGTGGATTTTTTGTTGAGCACGAATTGGTTGGTGATACAAAGGTAGCGGTAGAGTACGATATAGAAAATAGAATTCGAAACTCACTTTCGGATATGTGCGCATTCAGACACATCCGCTTTGTGAAGGAAAAGGTCCAGACGGCGATCGCTATTAAACAGGTAGATGGTCAGCCAGCCTGCGCGCTCGCTGTGGCTGTCTATCGGTCCGAACCTTGGTAAGCTACACGATATTTCTTCAGGAATTTGGTCGGTCTCCAAAGTGTCTTGTTGGTTCTGAGGTTTTGAACACCCAGATCCTGTTCAAAGTTGAGATGGGTTATCCCTTTACTCCGGAGATGACGTGCCGTTTCGACCATAAGATGTTCGGTCACTCCAGGATAGTCATGATCTGTTTTTTCATAGTGAATCATCGCAAAGTTGTTATGGAGGTGTTCGACGATCGAAAATCCAATGAACCGATCTTGATAGCGCAGTCCCGTTCCATAAATATGTTTGTGAAGTGCGAAAACATTTTGTAACCCAAGTAGTTCATCTTCATTGAGTGATGTATCTTTGGCAGCAACCCATGCACGCACGAGGCCCATGATCTGGTCTCGATGCTGTTTGTTGCCAAGATCGAGAATTTCAAAGACCGTTTCGGGGTATTTCGCGCGAAAGGTTTTAATCATATTTCGTTTCTTTTTGAAGTCGTTTCCTTGAAGGTTCACGATCGAATCCAGCTCATAGATATAGTCGTGATTATCGCGATCTTCGTCGAGGGTGATAATTGACGAGTTCTCATCGCGATTTATGCGTTCGGCGACGATGTGCGGAATGAGTTTGAGCGCTCCGTTGCGGGGAAGCGACTTCAGGAGAGTTTGAATACTCTCTTGTAACTTCGTCTCTCCCAGAATCGAGTACGTAACCCCATCACCGGTATAGTCTTTGAGGCGAATCACAAGATTTCCATTCAAACGTGATAGCGCCGTGTTTTTATCGGTATTCCAACTGTACAAACTCACAAAATTAAAGTCCGAGTATGGATCGTATTGAGAAACAAAACGATCAATAACCGCCTTATCTCGAATCATGATTTTTTTAAACCGGGGGTAATTGGGAATCATGATAAGAATATGACAATAAGTCCAAGGAGAGCAAGGATGCCAAGCGATCCCTTGTGTGCGAGACCTTTTTTGGAAATGTCTTCTGTGAACTGTTTGGGGAATAGTGCGGTAAGGAACCATCCGTACAACAGACCGATGAATGGCTGGATACCATTCACCACACTTACAAGTGATACCGGCCCAATTGAATATGCATAGTATGTAATCGATTTAGCTCCTACAAAAATGAGTTCATTCGCGAAGAAGATAAGCAAGGTACCTTTCGATGATTTCTGCGCGCTCTGAATAAATGCAGAACGCGTCTGAGGGAGGAGCGCTAGTAATATGACTCCACCAATTCCGATTCCCCAGCTCTCATAGCTCAAAATTTGTGAAAACGAAAGATTGGTAACAGAAAACTTTACGAGTACCGCCGCAGCAGCCCAGAATATATTCGTTGCAATAATTAACCAGAATGATATGTCGAGTTTTGTTCTTCGTCTACTTTTTCGAAATGATGCGAGAAGAGAGGCCGACATGAGAAAAACAAATCCGATCATTTGAGGGAGTGATAGGCGCTCGCCCAGGAGCACAAAGGAGAATACGAGTGTGAAAATCGGAAGAGACTGTAGAAGAAGAATTATGACGCTTGTTTCCGATCGCGACATTGCGTTGAAGTACAGCGCCGCACCCCAAATCGTGAGCGAACCACTTAAAAAAAGAATGAGGCAGTCTTGTAGCGGAAGCGCAGGGTACCCCGTAATCATCCAGAACAGAGTTCCAACAACGGCGCCGGTAATCGAGCCATAGATTGGCATGGCTCGATAATCTTTTACCCGATGTTCCACGACATACTTATCAATAAAATTAACTACGGTATAGATTATTGGGCTCAGGAGTGCATAAAATAGCCAGGTCATTCTGCAAGTATAGGGTTGGCGTTCTTGACACGCAAGAGAGATCTGACTATGCTGGAGATATGGATCTCATTTTTAAAAATAAAAAGGCACAGTTCGTGCTCGTGTTTTTCCTTGGTTTTGTAGTTTGGTGGGGTATGATTCAGCTTGGTGAAGACCAGGCGAGCCCGATGCGACAGCTCTTCGCAGCGCTCTACGGCCTCATTGCGATCTGGGGTGGTGTATGGGGATTAATTGGGGCAAAAAAATGGGGTGGTATGAGGAGCGTCATGGGTCGTTCGTTGACCGCATTCTCGCTTGGACTGTTTGCCCAGGAATTCGGACAGTTGTCATATTCATACTACATCTACTATCTCCATCAGGAGGTTCCATACCCATCCGCCGGTGATGTTGGATACTTTCTCAGCATTCCGCTCTACCTCTATGGAGCATGGTCACTCGGTCATGTAGCGGGCGCGAAACTTTCGCTCAGATCGCTCTCATCGAAGATCCAGGTCGTAGTGATCCCATTTGCCATGGTAGTTGCAAGTTACTTCATCTTTCTTCAGGGATATGAGTATAGCGCGAGCGATCCAATCAAGGCATTTCTAGACTTTGGGTATCCTCTCGGCGAAGCGGTATATATTTCATTCGCGGTGTTGGCACTCCTGCTCTCAAGGAAGTTCCTCGGTGGCATTATGCGTCCTCGCATCATCTTCATTATTGCGGCGTTGTTTGTACAGTATGCCGCCGACTTCACCTTCTTGTATCAGGCGCAACGCGGGTGGTGGTTTGCGGGTGGAGTAAATGATCTCGTGTATCTCATTGCCTATGTATGCATGACACTTGCCCTGATGGAGTTCGACGGCTTAGTTAATAAACTGAGAGCATCGTAGCAACCTATGGACGTATACGCAAAGATTGCGGTCAAAATTATCCAACATCAAGAAGACATTATTGGTCCGATTGCTCTCGAGCAGGCAAAAAAGGTTGCCGGGCTCTCGGTAGACTGGTCAAAGCGAGAGGTATCGCTTGCAGGTGATGAAGGAGCAGTGCTCGATGCTTTAGTAAATCAATATAAACTACTGTTTGGACAGATGGCGGTACATTCATGTCGAGACACCGCGATGGAGTACGTTCCCGACATTCCAAAAGGGAAGCTTCCCCGCTTCCTCGCGTAATCATACAGGTAATTAATTCTGCGTATTCTCGCACACAGTCACTCCGAGACGCTATACTGATTTTATGTCTACCGTTGCCGGGTCGGTCCGTGATTCAGTGGCCGCGAGTGATCTCACTCATATTAATGAGGAGATTTACAAAAAGAACAGTGAGCTTGCCGAGAAGAATAAGGTGCTGTCTTTGTTGCAGCAAATTGACGAGATCACGCTGAGTACTATCACCGATCCTCAACACATCTCTGAGCGCGTCGTGAAGCTCATTCTGCAAGAGATTGGGTTTCGTGGAGTCGGTATATTTCTTCTCCACAAAACCGATTTGAAAAACATTGCAATGGAGCTTTCGGGCACGATGCTTGAGTATGAACAGTTGTTGCTCAAAATTTTTCAGGAACAGTCTGTCTCCCTCACCGAACATAAGGATAATCTGTTGGTACGAGTCGTAAATGAGCGAAAGAAAAAAGTAACAAAGTATCTCTTTGATATTTTTCATCCCATGACCGATCTCAACACCGCATCAGCAATTCAGGGGAATATCCATGTTCGGACATCGGTCGTGCTTCCGCTCCTCGTCAGAGAGCAGACGCTCGGTGCGATCGTGTTTTTTCTCAGCGAGGATGAAGAGCTCATTTCGGGTTTGAAGGCAGATGTGATGGAGCGGCTCTCTGAAGTGATCGGTATCTCGCTTGATAACGCTATGCTGTATCGAGAGATTCAGGAGGCGAATGTAAAACTTCAGCAGCTCGACAAACTCAAGGACGAGTTCGTCTCAATCGCATCACACGAGCTCCGAACTCCCATGACCATAATACGTTCATATCTTTGGATGCTGATGCAGGCTCAGAATGGACTTCTCAATCAAAAACAAAAACTCTATCTCGACCGGGCGTATGGTTCGACCGTCCGTCTTATTCACCTCATCAACGACATGCTCGACACATCCCGTATCGAGTCGGGGCGAATGTCAATGAATCTGGAGTCCGTTGATCTTCATGCGCTTGCAGTCGACATCGTCACCGAGATCGTCGCTCGAGCAACGCAGCTGGGGATTTCGATCAGTGTGGAGGATCGCGCAACGCCACCGGTGCACGCAGACAAAGAGAAGATTCGCGAGGTGCTCATCAATCTCATCGGAAACTCCTTAAAATTTACTCCACGAGGTGGAACGATCAAGATTACATTTGAGGTCGGAGAGGATGCCGTTCTCACGCGGGTATCCGATACCGGAGCGGGATTCACCGCGCAGGTGCAGGCCGGTCTCTTCCAGAAATTTGGCTTCATTAAGACCGCCTACCAGACCAACAAAAGCGAGTCGGAAGGAACAGGTTTAGGGCTATATATCAGTAAATCTATAATCGATATGCATCAGGGAACAATCCAAGCATCATCGCCCGGTCCAGGAAAAGGAGCAACCTTTAGTTTTACATTGAGAAAAATACATGCTTAGGTCACATCGCCGTCAGGGATTTTCGTTGCTTGAAATTATTGTTGTGATGGCGGTTGTGGGAGGGCTTTTTGTACTTGGTGCAAATACGCTCTTTGCCCCACAGAGAACAAATACACTCGACACAACGATCGATACCTTACTGGCGGAGATAAGTAATCAGCAAAACAAAAGCATGAACAGCGACACGAGCACCGGAACAACAAAGAGTAGTTATGGACTGTACTTTAGCGCTACCGGATACACGACTTTTCAAGGATCGACCTATACCGCGGGTAACAGTACGAACTTCACAACCCCGCTTCACGAAAATCTCCGATTTAGCTCGATTGATCTGCCGAACTCGCAGACCATCTTCGCGACCGGGAGCGGTGCGATGACGAACTACTCGGCGAGTCATACAACTGTAGTAATTCAGGACTCGGTGGGTGGACTGACAAAAACGTTACATCTCAATCAGTATGGGGTTGTCGAGTCGTTACAGTAGCGATTGCATACTATGAAACAGAGTCAACCACGAAACGGCAGAAACAGCATTAAGGGCTTTGGATTGCTACGAAAAGGCATCTCAACCACGGGACAGATGTTGGTCGAGCTTGTGTTGGCAATGGGATTATTTGCTGTATTAATCCCGTTTCTCACACAGGGATTTTTATCGACTCGAGAAGGTCAACCCCAGCAAGAAAAAAGAATGATGGCGGTCGCCTATATGCAGGAAGCAAAAGAAGCGCTCCGCGTGATTCGTGAGGCTGGGTGGGCGAATGTTCAGACCGATGGTACGTATCACCCTGTTGTTTCTGGTAATACCTGGACACTCACCTCTGGGAGTGAGACGTCTGCAGATCTCACAAGAAGCATTGTAATCAGTAGCGCTCAACGAAACTCAAGTGGTGCGATCGTCACGAGTGGTGGAAGTAATGATCCATCGACAAAAAGTGTAACCATCAATGTTAGTTGGACACAGCCAAAGGCAACCTCAATTTCATCCTCATTCTACATGACAAGGTATCTCGATAACGGCGCATTCATCGACACAACTCAGGCGCAGTTTGATCTCGGAACAAAAACAAATACATCTACAACGAATGTATCGGGGGGCGAACTACAGATGGCAAACAACACGAAGGCGAAATGGTGCTCACCGGAATTTTCAACCTCAACAATCGATCTTCCTGATGGGCCACCGATCGCCGTCGCCGCAACCGCGAGCGCCTCGATTGTAAATCCCAACGATGCAGTTGTAGCGGTCGCTCCATATGCGACTACCTCCGCCAAGATGGCACACATCCGAGTAACCGCGAACACCGATCCTCCAACCTCCTCCCAGCGTGGAACTTTTACGCTCGACGCCGCGAAGTACAGCGATGCAGGGTATGTTCCAACCGGTATTAATCTCACGAATAGTTTTAAAACGAACGATATCGCTACTTATACGTCGCCCTCAGGAAAAAAGTATGCGCTTCTTGCTACCGATCTCACCGATCACGAAGTTGTTGCGGTTTTGTACGATGACGGAAATGCGGCGAACGACAATGGCACAAGCGGAGAGTTTGCTGATCCAGTAAATAAAATCTACAAGTACTGGACGTACTTCAATACGGTTATGTACAACGGTACAGACACCGGCTTCCAAAGTCCCACAGCAAACAGCGCCGACACCGGTGGAGATGGAAATGGTTTTGAGTCAAACCCTACACGCGCTTACTCAAGCAATAACTCATTCGCAGTGGATACCAACAGCGGAAGTGGAACCGGGACGAGCTGTACCGGTGCAGATAAAGATAAGCATCGATTTTATAACTACAACCTCACGGTTCCGTCCGGTGCAACGATTAATGGCGTAGAGGTTCAGCTTGATGCAAAGGTCGACAGTAGCACCGGTAGTCCACAACACTGTGTACAGCTCTCATGGGATGGGGGAACAACATGGACTTCTGCCAAGACTACCACGACCTTAACCACCGGCGTTTCCACATATACGCTTGGGAGCGCGCTCGATACCTGGGGAAGATCGTGGAGCGATACACAGTTTTCAAACGCAAACTTTCGAGTACGAGTGATTGATGTTGCAAGTAATACCTCGCGTGATTTTTCTCTGGACTATGTGGGTGTAAAGGTTCATTATACCGGCGGTACACCAACGAACGATCAGTCACCGTTTGGGTATGGCGCAACGTCAATCACCACGTTCCAGGATCGAGGCTATGTGGCATCAGGTGGCTATCTGTATGTATTCGATTTGAGCACAATCGACTCGAAATCGCCGACGAGTGGATTAGATATGATCGGATGTCGAATACAGCTTGATGGGTACGAATGTCAACCGGGAAATGGAACAGACAGGAAGTACTCAGCGGGCGAAACAGGAACATCGTGGAGTGATACCGCAACCCCCGCTCATGCGTCTACCTGCGCAGATGGAGGTAATATCGAGTTGTATGCAACAAACGATATTTATCCGGTGACCACCGGAGGGAGCACCTACATCTATGCTGCAGTAGGAGCCGGGACCAATCCCGAATTCAATATCGCCAACGTTACCAGTGTTCCGGATAGTGCGAGTAGCCCGACGGTGAGCAGTACATCTTGCGGTAGAGCATCCGGTGGAAATAGTGGATGGAAACTCTCTGGATCATACGACTTCAATACCGCATCGGGGACCGAGGAGGCGGCGAACTCTGTCTTCGCCAAGTCAGACGGCACTCGTGCCTATATTTCATCGAATGGTGGCAGTTCGAGTAAGCAGTTCTACATTCTCAACACTACAACGAAGACGGCCCCAACATTCCTTTCCGGAGCAAATAACGGCACTGGACCAAGCACAGGATACTATACCGGAACGGGGGCAAATGCAGAACTGTTTCCCCGACGGTCGATGACGGTGCTCAACGGGCAACGTGTCGTCCTTGTTGGAAGCGATGGGGTAAGCAACGGAAGCGATGCACAAGAATACCAAGTTCTGAACAGTGAAACAGAGGCAACGCCGACATACTGTGGCGGGATAAACTTCGATCAAGGTTTTAATGACTTAACCTCGGTCACCGAGGCAGACTATGACAACTTTGTATATATGGTCGCGAATACTAACGTGAATGAGCTGAAGATTATTCAGGGGGGACCAGACGGAACATATAATGCAGCTGGTTCCTACGACTCGCGAGTGTTTGACACGGGATTTAATACAACCTACAACCGCTTTTTTACCTCAACCACAGTACCTGCAAATACATCGCTCAAGTTCCAGCTCGCGGTTGCAGATGCGGTATCAGGAAGCTGTACAGGCGCTTCCTATGACTTTGTTGGGCCGGACGGCACCGCAAGCACCTACTATCAGGCAACAGGAAGCGCTGTGTTAGTCGGAGATTTTAGTAATTTTTACCATAATCCGGGACGGTGTATGAAATACCGAGCGTTCTTTGATTCATATGATCAAAATCAGACTGCTGTATTGAATGATTTGACCGTTAATTACTCACCATGATCTATGAACAGAGGAATCCATAATACGCGAGGGACAACCATCATCGAACTCATCATCTATATGGGCATCTTTGGTACGTTACTCATTGTGTTTACCCATTTCTTTTTAACTGTGCTCGACATCAAGCGTGAGTCAGAGGCGATTTCATACACAGCTCAGGACGCCCGGTTTATACTCCAGCGCCTCACCTACGATATAAAAAATGCTACGTCGATCACAACTCCTTCATCGCTCGGTTCGCAGGGGAGCTCACTCGTATTAGTTGTAAACGGATCAACCAACACCTACGCGCTCGCTGGGTCGACGCTCACCTTGAACGGAGTGCGACTACACAGCTTTAACACCAACATAAGCGCCGTAACATTTCGAAGACTAGGGAACACAAATGGGAAGAACGCGCTCCAGATCGCATACACCGTAACCGGAAAAGTTAGAAAATCGATCGGACTCAAATCAACCATTATCCAGACAGCCGTTGCGATTCGATAAAACTATGCAGATGCACATTCACTCAAAACGACAGGGACAGGCTCTTCTCATGTTGGTTTCGTTTGTTGCCATAGCTCTCACGGTGCTTACTGCCGCAATCGTAAACGCCTTTATTAATATTAAGGCGGCAACAAGCACTCAGCTCAGTGATACCGCCTACTCGGTAACCGAGAGTGGAGTTGAGAATGCGCTCATCCGAGTACTCCGAGACACCTCATACACCGGCGAGACCCTAACGGTTGGTACGGGAACCGTACAGACAACCGTAACAGGAACCAATCCGAAGACCATCACGGCCGTCGGAACAGCGGGACAGTTTAAACGCACAATTCAGGTGATTGCAAGCGACAGCGCCGGTATACTTACAGTTACATCCTGGAAGGAGCAATAATATGGCAGATAAGCAGACAATCCTTACACACCTCGATCGGTCACGAGTATGGCTGTATTTTGCAACGGGAGAGCTCCTTTATCTCGATTTACCAACAACCATCATGAAAGATATGGAGATTCTCAACCACGAGTTATTTTTGAAGCAATTCGAGTCATTTTTGAATGTTCACGGTGTCCGATCGAGCCGCGCGTTTATTACGGTGTCTGAGTCACTCGCCTTTACGAAGGACTTTTCGGGTATGGAGCCAGGAAAACAAGATGAGGCAATTAAGCTTTTTGTTGACAATGTGCCCTTTGACAATGTCGCAAAAGCGGTTCTTCATCTCGATAAAGTAACCCGCGTGATCACCGTAAACAAAGATGCAGTTCTTCTCATGAAGAGCGCATTGGTGAAGCAGAACTGTGAAGTTGATCTTGCAGTGCCGATTGGCGCATTTAACTCCGTGTCCACACAAGGAGGCGTTACCCCGCAACTATGCTCTCAGATTCTTGGATCAATTGAAAACCTGAAAGACCACAATCTTTTTGATCCTTCACCAATTCTAAACCCACTCCAGTCGATAACTGAGAATGCGGCAGACAAGAAGCACCCAAGACGGCTGCCAATTCTATTGGGTTCATTCGGCGGTCTCATTGCGATTCTCGTCGGCGTCGTAGTTGTGACGAATAGCCAGCCTACAATCCCTCCATCCCAAGCAGAAACGCTCGCTCCACTACCAACACGGGGGGTGTCTCCTACGAAGGTTGCGTCACAAAGCGCATCAATCGCAACGTTGCGGGTAGATCTGATCCAAGGAGCGACGCCATCATCATCCTCAGCGGCGATGGAGACCGCACTCCGCGCTGCAGGCATTGTTGATCTGAAGCGAGCGCAGGACACCAGTAATAATCAAATTCTTGCAACGCAGGTAACATTTTCACAAGCACTTCCGGCATCTCTGCAGGAACAGGTGATGAGTATTGTCCGCTCGATAGACGCCTCTGTCACCTCGAGGATTGTGTCTGGGCTTCAGCGAGATGTCGAACTGAGACTTCGTTAGATTTTCCTCTTGACAAAGTTCTTTAATTTCTTTTAAATGGATGTATATGATAAAAAATGCATCAAACGCAAACAAAAAGGGTTTTACCCTTATCGAGCTCCTTGTTGTCATCGGCATTCTTGCCGTCCTGTTAGCAATCACGATTATCGCGATCAATCCTGCGAGACAGTTCGCAAATGCGAATAACACAGCACGAAGAAGTGCAGCAACCCAGATCTTGAATGCGGTTGGTCAATATATCGCAGAGAACTCTGGACAGTTGCCAGCGGAAGTTTCTGCGCTCACTGCAGGAGTTTCGACAACGTTCAACTCAACGAACTTCCCGAATCTGTGCGGACAGTTAGTCCCAACCTACATCCCAGCACTCCCAGCGGATCCTTCGCTGAACGATGCGAATGGTGTAGAAACGGCTGATTGTACAGCGGGAACACCAAACTGGAACACCGGTTACACCATCTCACGAGATGCGAACAACAGAATCACTGTTGCAGCACCATCAGCTGAGAACGGTGTCACGATCTCAGTCACCAGATAAGTCTAACCAACATTACAAAGAAAGGTCGCCGAAAGGCGGCCTTTTTTTTGTATAATGAATGCTCTACGTTACTCATATATAGCCATGAAAAAACTGCTCGTGATTATTAGCATCATTCTTATCTCCTGCTTTCTTATCCAAGGGAATGTAGCTGCAATCAATACATCACTGCCGAACAATATCTACGGCATACACGTAGCCACTCCGAGCAAAGAGGAGCTTGAGGATGCAGCGAAGCTCGTGAACTCATCGGGTGGAAGCTGGGGATATGTAACAGTTGTTATTCAGGAGAACGACCGTGATCTGAAGAAATGGCAGGAGGCATTTGATCGAATGCGCAGACTTCGATTGATACCAATCGTGCGACTAGCTACGAGACCTTCTGGATCGAACTGGAAGAAGGGTTCGAAGGAAGAATTGAGCTCGTGGATTACATTTTTACAGTCGCTCCGCTGGGTGGTAAAAGACCGATATGTCATTTTATTTAATGAACCGAATCACGCTCGAGAATGGGGCGGAGAACTGAACCCAGAGGAGTATGGTGAGGTCGCATCTGCTTATCTTACCGAGCTGCATAAAACAGGAAGCGGCTACGTTGTTATGATAGCGGGAATGGACATCGCCGCGGCATCGAATGGTGAAGACATGGATGCCTTTGAGTACTACCACCGCTTGGCTGTAGCTCATCCAGAACTGCTTCAGCAGATTGATGCGCTCAGCTCACACGCATATCCAAACCCCGGTTTTAGTGGAAGTCCGTATGCAACCGGGAGGCTTTCGATCCTCGGGTACAGTTGGGAGCTTGAATTACTCAAATCACTCGGTGTTTCGAAGGAGCTTCCCGTATTCATCACCGAAACAGGATGGACTCATAACGGAACTGATACGTCACAGATTGCGGATAAGTTCCGCACCGCATTTACGCTCTGGAAGAATGATGCTCGCATCCGCGCTGTCACTCCGTTTATCCTGTCCTATCAAGGAGAACCCTTTCTCCGCTTTTCCTGGCAAAAGCTACAGTCGAGGGAATTTTACGACCAGTACCACACGGTACAGAGTATGGAAAAAACGCGAGGGGAGCCTGAGCAGCGCCAAACAGGGGAGATCAAACTCGCACTTCCGGACAATCTTCTCGAGCAGTCGTCATATCATCTCCAGGTATCACTCGCGAACAGTGGTCAGGCATCTTGGACGAGAGATGATGGGTACGTGCTCCGTATTCAGCCAGATAAGGGGATCGAGTACTTTACCGACGATCTCACCGGTATTGAGCCAGCAACAGAGAAACAAGTGAGTTTTTATATCAAAACGGCAGTTACCGGCACGCAGAACTATTGGTTCGAACTCATTAGAAACAACAAGGTGATTCTCAAAAGTAGACCGTGGAGCTTCCGAGTGCTTCCGTTACCCGATCTTACCGTGACAACGTCGCTTCTTCCGCGGCTCAGAGGGGTGAGCGATCGTACCTTTGAAGTTCAGGTGTTCAACAACCAAGACGAGTTAGTCTACAAAGAGTCAGGGCTTCATATGAAGGATGGCAGGCTTTCGGTGAAAAGAGTCCGAAATGTCTATCTCGGCGGTACATTTCGCGTGGTCGTTCTCACAAAGTATTTTTTACCGCGCCAATCGTTTGTGGTCTTTCGGCAGCGCTCTAACAATATTACCGTGAAGCCACTTCTACCACTCGACTTTGATACCGACGGCCGACTTTCATGGGGTGATGTGAGTGCTATCCTGCAAAATCCTCGCCTCCTACGCCTACTGCTTCCCTGACATGAGTGCGACCGCAAGATCCTGAACTCGCTTTTCTACGTCATCGGCATGAGAGAAGTAACTCCCAGGACAGATATAGTCCGGTTGTTTCGTATGTTGCAATATTACTTTCAGGGTATCGAGATTAATGCTCCCGTCAAGGATGATAGCGTTCTTATAGTCAACACTTCTGAGCTGATCAATCTTATTGAGCACCTCTGGGATAAAATCTCGTCCCTGCGCTCCAGCAACAACAGTCATCAGCTGTATATTCTTAATATTTGGAAGATTGTAGATATGCTTTATAGTTTCAATCTCGTCCTGGGGATCAAGGACAAGTCCCACATTATATGGCCGATCGGAGTCAGTAAAGAGCTCTGGTGGAGGACTTGAACGATGATGAATGAAGACTGCATTAAACTTTACACGATCCAGATAGGTGTTGATCACGTCTAGGGCTTTCTCATAATCCGATGTCATGAGATGGATGTCAAACTGGCACTGTGGGTATGCAACGAGTCGTTCGAATAGATCTTCAAGGTGCGCAGTAATCCCGGGAACAAAGTGACCATCGGCGTAGTCGACCTGAAACCGTTTATAGAAAGGAACAAGGCGATTGAGCTCCTCGGTTAGCCGATCGGGAAACTGAACGAGAATTGATGGAATAACATTCATACCTATATTGTACCGAAAAGAATAAAGATGTATACCTAAGGTATGAGAACAGATCTGCTCTATTCGATTGGATTTTCTCACTTTCTTGGTATTGGGCCAATGCGATTTCGGTCCCTTATCGCTGACAGGTCGATTGAAGAGGCATATCACTTATCAGCCGCGGAGCTGACCGAGCTGATCGGGTCTCGTCTCACAGATCGATTCATAGCATTTCGACAGTCGTTTCGGCCTGAGCAGAAGCTTGCTGAGTATCGAGACCGAAATATCAGCGTCGTGCCGTTCAATTCTGAACACTTCCCGAAGCAATTATCAGCGCTTTCCGATGCGCCGATCTGCCTCTATGTCAGGGGGAATGTGGAGGCTCTTACTCGTCCAGAAGCGTGCTATGTCGGTATCGTAGGCACGAGACAGTCAACTGGGGGAGGCGTGCGAATTACTCAGCAAATCGTCACCGATCTTGTAAAACGGTGTCGAGAGACCGTTATCGTATCAGGGCTTGCATATGGTATCGACGCAGTTGCACATAGAGCTGCCATTGAGCAAGGTGTTCCGACGGTTGCATTTCTTGGATGTGGCGTGGATATACCATATCCGAGTGGAAACCGATCGCTGTACGATGAGATTATCGCTCGAGGAGGCGTGGTAGTATCCGAGTTCCCCCCTGGCCAGATGGTTGCTCCCGGACTCTTTATTTCGCGAAATAGACTGATCTCTGGACTCTCGAGAGGTGTCGTGATCGTGGAGGGTTCAAAAAAGTCGGGGTCACTTATCACGGCGCGATATGCTGCCGAACAGGGAAAGGACGTATTTGCGGTTCCAGGATCTCCATTAATAGAGCAATCTGAGGCTCCAAACAGACTCATTACCGAAGGGGCGATCTGTGTGGCACAGATTACCGACATCGGCGATACTTTTGGGTATGGAATTGCGCGAGATGAGGTGCATTCGATTGGGTACGAGATGACTGGAGAGGAGTTACGCTTGTTTCGGTATCTTGAGACCGCACCACGCCGTGTCGACGAAATTGTACAACAGTTTCAGAGTACCGCAGTAGCCGTTATGAATCTACTCTCACAACTAGAGTTAGAAGGCTGTGTAGAGCGGGGATTGGACGATCGATACGGTGCGAGGGCAGGGAAAAGGGTATAATATCTTTATGATTCTTCAGATCTATACCGACGGTGGCTCGAAGGGAAATCCCGGCCCCGCAGCAATCGGAATCGCATATTTCGTCAATGGCACCAAGGTGGATACACACCGCGAGGATATCGGCACCGCTACAAACAACGAAGCTGAGTACACCGCCCTGATTCGCGCCCTCGAACTTGTGCAAGGGAGAAGTATTCATACTACCCACTCGATTGACAAGATTGCGGTGTTGAGCGACTCTCGGTTGATGGTAAATCAGCTGAAGGGACTGTTTAAGGTCAAGGAGGCGCGTATCCGAGAGTTTATAATGAAGATTCGTATTCTCGAGTCGGAGATTGGACTACCGGTGGAGTATATCAACATTCCCCGAGAACAGAACACCGTTGCAGATGCATTGGTTAACAATAAAACGGAGTGATACATGAGCGATTACTTTGCATTTGGATCCTACGTATACGATCGAGAACAGCAACGCTGCACGTTTTCATATACTGCGACAAAGGATGGTGCTGAGTACCATTTCACAGAGCACCTGTTGTTGCCAAAACAGTCCCATCGCGATGATATTCCTGCGGACCTGCTCGATCGAGTGCTTTCATACCTCCATCTCGCCATTGGCACGAGCTACTTTAAAGTTTTTGCTCCCACTGAGGTGCGACTTTCTGCACCGCTTCATCCCGTCGAAGCTTCATTTTTTAGCGCGCTCTATACAAAGGGGCTGGGTGAATTCTATTATCGAAATAACCTCAATATCAACACTGCACCATCGTTCCCATCGGATGGTCTGATGAAAAGCACTTCGCAACGATTCGGGAAAAAAAGCGACCGAATACTGGTTGGTATTGGGGGAGGTAAGGACTCGATTGTAGCAGTCGAACTCCTCAAAGAAGCAGGATATCATCCAACCTTATTTGTGGTTGAGACAGGTGAGCCGAGTCCAATCGTAGCTTCGGTTGCAGCTGCAACAGAGCTTCCAATACTCACTGTGACTCGAACGATTGACCAAAAACTTTTCAACGGAATCGAAGGATCATATAATGGCCACATTCCCATTTCTTCCATATACTCACTCATTGGATATCTTCTTGCAGTGCTTTACGATTTTTCATATGTGATCGTCGGAAATGAGTTTAGTAGTAACTTTGGGAATACCACATATCAGGGAGTTGAGATTAACCACCAGTGGAGTAAGTCGCTGGAGTACGAATCGCTGTTTCAGGCTTTGATGCGTGAGATGGTAACCCCGGACATTACCTACTGTTCTATCGTACGACCATTCTATGAGATTCGTATCGTCGAGCAGTTCACAAAATACAAGCAGTATTTCAACTCATTTACTAGCTGCAATCGAGCCTTTCGCGTACAGAAACGATCTTCAAATCGATGGTGTGGCGCATGTCCAAAGTGTGTCTTTGCATCGCTGCTTCTCGCGGCCTTTCTCCCTCCGAAGGAGCTGGTTGGAATCGTTGGACAAAACCTCTTTGACAAAGCAGATCTCATTCCGATGTTCCAGGATGTTCTCGGATTGGCGAGTATGAAGCCGTTCGACTGCGTGGGTACCTTTGAGGAGGCGAGAGTCGCGTTCTCT
Organism: uncultured Gammaproteobacteria bacterium; assembly: GCA_964535635.1. Taxonomy (GTDB): domain Bacteria; phylum Patescibacteriota; class Microgenomatia; order UBA1406; family GWC2-37-13; genus CAZLQR01. The sequence continues at coordinate 49,267 of CAZHVF010000002.1, forward strand.
CAGGCTCAGAATGCATACGCTGATACCGTCGTATATCGTCGTCTCAGTTCTGCTGTCGGCGTTACGTCAGAGGAGCTTCGACGTGTATTTGCTACCAACGATGTTCCTACAGTCCCACATCATCTGAGGTTGTGTGGAATGAAGCGAGCGCTGATTGTGGGGTATGGAGTAGAGGGAAAGGCAACCGAGAAATATCTTGCCAATCATGCACCGGAGCTCATCGTCGGAATTGCAGATGAGAAGTCGCATCCAGACCAGTTTGACAATCAGTCGGCATACGACATTGCATTTAGAAGCCCTGGTATCCCTAAGGAAAAAATGAAGGGCTACTACACCACCGGAACAAATATCTTTTTTTCTCGTTCAGGAAACAAAGTTGTCGGTGTCACCGGAACCAAAGGAAAGAGTACCGTTGCATCACTCATCGGGCATATCCTCCAGTCAGCCGGCCTGCCTGCTCGTGTCCTGGGGAACATTGGCACCCCGCTCATTCAGGAACTTGACGCTATACAAAACACCGAAGACATTATTATTGTGGAGCTTTCGAGCTATCAACTCGATGATCTTGCATACTCTCCTCAGATTGCCGTAGCGACCTCACTGTACTCCGACCATCTAGATTACCACAAATCTCGAGAGCGATATTTTGACGCAAAGCGAAATATCATGAGACACCAGACCGGAAGCGATATCTTTATCTACAATCCGAAGTTCGACATTCTTCAGTCGTGGGCGAAGGACGCTCGTGGTAGGACGAAACCATACGACGTCGATCTATTAATGAATGAAAAAGATATACCGTTGAAAGGCGAACACAACCGTGACAATATCAATGCGGCAGTCACCGTCTGTCGAGAGCTGGGTGTTTCGGACGAGGAAATTCTGAGCGCAGTAAAAACATACAAACCACTTCCACATCGAATGGAAAAGGTTGGTACTTTCAACGACATTACATTTTATGACGATGCTATCGGCGTTGTTCCCGAGGCAACCATCGCAGCGATTTCATCACTCGAAAAGGTAGACACGGTACTGCTTGGAGGAACCGATCGAGGGTATGATTTTTCAGAACTGGAAGCTGTTATCCGTCAAAAAGGAGTACGCAACCTCGTTCTGTTTCCGGACACGGGGAGTCGAATGTTTGTTAATGACCGCTCTCAGTTTACGGTTCTTGAAACCGATCGTATGGAGGAGGCGGTTAGATTCTGTTATCAGCACACAAAACCAGGATCAATCGCGCTCCTTTCGACCGCGTCACCAAGCTATCGGCTCTGGAAGAGTTACGAAGAGAAGGGAAATGAGTTTCAAACGTGGGTTAAGGAGCTTGGTGCGAGGTAAGGATAGCGTTATTCGTCGAGCATGTGAGCTCGTTTTACGTACTTCTCATCTTGTTTTGGTGTAGTTTTCAGAAATACATCAACAAGCTCCTTTGCTTGATCAAAGTTAAGGTAATCTGCAGCGAGACAGAGGATATTCATATGGTCGTTTTCTCTTCCATGTTGAACTTGGTCGACGGTGCTACAGAGTCCCGCCCGTGCACCTTTGATTCGATTGGCAGCAACGCTCATTCCAATTCCTGCTCCGCAGACCGCGATGCCGAAGGACTCATCGGGATGCTGTGAAACCGCCATACCGACCTTCTTACCGTAGATAGGGAAGTGGTCGACTGGATCGTGGGTGTAGTTACCCATATCTTCAACGCGAATATCCTGTTCTTGAAGGTACTCCATAATCTTGTTTTTCAGTTCGAAGCCCCGATGATCTGCGCCCATGAAGACTGTCATGAGCTTAGTATATAGCAGATAATAACGAGTAGCTAGGGAAGAATGCAAAGTATAATAGGCTATGGACAAACTGAAGATTGTTTACTATGGAACGCCGGATTTTTCTGCAGATCTCCTCAAAAAATTGGTAGAGAACAAAGAACTTCCAATCGAGATTATTGGCGTTGTTACGCAACCGGATAAAAAAGTTGGGAGAAAGCAAAAACTAACCCCTTCCCCGGTGAAGAAAGTAGCGGGGGAGTTAGGTATACCATTACATCCGGACCTTGCAACCGCCGATTTAGGGTTGTTATTTGCGTATGGAGAGATATTACCAAGAGAGGTTTTAGAGCGTCCTATTAATGGATTCTGGAACGTGCATCCGTCGCTATTGCCAAAATATCGAGGACCATCACCTATCGCAACCCCCTTACTAAATGGCGATACTGAGACCGGTGTAACCATCATAAAAATGGATTTTGAGCTTGATCATGGCCCGATCATTTCCCAGCAAAAAAGCTATATTTTTCCGTTATTTCGCAGAGATCAATTAACAGAACGGCTTGTTGAACTGTCTGCAGAGATGCTAGGGGAGTTGTTCGGAAAATATGCGGGAAATATTAG
>CAZHVF010000003.1:0-46443 GCA_964535635.1 uncultured Gammaproteobacteria bacterium
ATAATCCCAGATTATAGCATATTTAGGCCAAAATAACAACTATAGGCTAGTTACTGAAAAGTCCTCGTGGTATAATAAAGCATGCCTGAACAAAGCGCTCACATACATCACAGAGTCGTTCACGTACCGCGTCACAAGCGCATCGACAGCCTCAGTTTCCCCGGTGGAGCTGATCTTATAACAGAACTTCGACATCAGTTTCCGAATGGAGAAGCTGTGGCTCAAAGCGGTTCTTTTACATATCGTGGGAAAACCTATGATGCAACCATTGATGTGCAGAAATTTGGAGTCCCAAACAGCACGCATGCAGGCTGGTCTCTTGTGTTTGATCGTTCGAAATCTCATCGATCATCAGATGAAACCAGAACACCCTCTGGTCGTGCGATATTGGTAATTTTGCCTACCGGAACTACATTCCTGACAACACAGCCTCCGGAGTTGATTGAGGGTTTTCTTGCTTCGTTTAGACAGTACATTTCTGATCCAAAAACGCATCGTGAGTTTGTCCACGAGCTAGAAGCGCAAGGTAAGATTAAGCCAAGAGACGGAAAGAAATTGAATATCCTTGAAGCAACCGAACAAAAGCAACGTGACTTGCTCAGGCAAAAACACATGGTTGAGCTCTCAAAAATAGCTACCGCAGCTCTCCAAGCAAAACCTCAGGCATCCTAACGCAGGGTGGCCATTGAGGGGCTCGAACCCCCGACCTTTCGAATGTGAATCGAACGCTCTAGCCAACTGAGCTAAATGGCCACTATAGACTATTATACCGTGCTTCTTGCTTTTTATTCTGCATCTTCTTACAATGAAGGAATACATGATAAAGGCCGTTATCGACTTCGTAATGGACATTCTTGAGACAGTGGTCTTTATTGCGTCCATCTTCTTGGTGTTTTACCTTTTCATTGTTCAGCCAAACCAGGTAAAAGGCGCCTCAATGGAAAATACATTTCACTCAGGTGAGTACATCTTTACGAGTAAGGTAACGTATAAGTTCCGCCAGATTAAGAAAGGTGATGTTGTCATCTTCAAATCTCCAAAGAATAACGAGATAGAACTGATAAAGCGAGTAATCGCCCTCCCAGGCGATACCATCATGGTGAAGGGAACTGATGTGTTTGTGAACAATGCAATCATCTCAGAGCCGTACATCAAAGACTCAACCTATGTTATTCCTGGAGGTGCGCTTATGGACGGTGTTCCGCTCACGATTCCGGATGGATTTATATTTGTGATGGGTGACAATCGTGGGGCATCCTCAGACTCACGAGAGTTCGGGCCGGTTCCGGAGACTCTGCTTATTGGAGAAGTTTTCTACCGATACTTCCCATTCAATAAGATGGGGTCGATCACTTCTCCTCGATCGTCATTAGGTCCTTCAGTTTCGTTTGCAGGAGTTGCATAATATCCTTCATCACAACCCCTGTTTTTAACAAATCCCCTTTCATTTCGAGTGTCAACTTCGATCGAATGCGTGACTGCATAACCTTCGCTTCAATACCGTACTGACGCATAAAAACCTCAAAGACTCGTTTATCATCCGTGTTCAAGTACTCGCCGATACCTTTAATTCCGTATAGCACCGAGCGAACCAGCATTTCGGTCTCAAGAACTGGAAGATTATGTGCAAGGACATGTTCATATGCTGCAATCATCTGCTCATGCGTCTTCAAGCGAGCGAGGACGTAAAGATGCGTCGGCGACACTGAGTTCGAGTAGTAACCATCGACCACTAACGGAGGTAGCTTGTTCAGTCGGAGAATATGACTCACATATGACGGCTTCAGCTGCAGTCGTTTACTAATGTCCGTGAGTCGCAGTCCATGACGATCCTTTAATTCAAGGATCAGCTGTGCTTTTTTGAAGATGTCCTTTTCTTGAAGAATGAGATTGAAGATCGGTTCCGTTACTTGGTCTCCCATACGTGCACGTATTGTACTCCGTGCTTCTGCTTAAATTCAACCTTTCCCGGACGCATTGCAATGATGGTGAAATCACCAGAGAGCTTCGTTCCTTCACCGGCTTTAAACTTGGTCCCTTTTTGGCGAACCAAGATGCTCCCGGTTGTTACGATCTGACCACCATACCGCTTAACGCCACGGCGCTTGGATCGCGAGTCTCGATTACCTGATGTTGCCTTCTGTGATTTTGTATGTGCCATAGGAGGTTATTGTGATTAGATTTTGGTAACTTTGAGCTTCGTAAGCATTGGTCGGAAACCCGTTGTTCTTCGGTATCGTGACTTTGCACGAAACTTTGCAACGCGAACCTTTTCTCCTTTACCTTGTTCGATGATGGTTGCGCTTGCGACATTTTTGAGTTCGGGTGCTCCGAGAGAGACCGCCGCTTTTTCTGTATCAAATGTTGCGAGCATTTTGAGGCTCACCGTATCATTTACGTTCCCCTCAAGATACCCAACGGTAATCTCTTCATTTTCACCAACAATATACTGTTTGCCGCCTGTAGATACGACTGCTTTCGTTGCCATTCGTATATTATACCCAAGCAAGGGCTATTCTGCAATGCTGCTTAGAGAAAAAAGGCGAGCGAGGCACAGAGCGCAATGATCGATGATCCTCCGTACGAGATAAATGGAAGCGTAATTCCGGTAATGGGAAACAGACCCATATTCATTCCCATGTTAATAATTGCCTGAAAGAGCACCGAAACCGTGATGCTTACCTGATAAAGGAATGTGAATCGAGAATCCGGGTCCTTTGATCCATACGTCTGAGCCATGCGTCGAAATGCAGCGTACGCAAATGAAGCGAATAACACAATGACAAGAAGTCCACCAATAAAGCCGAACTGTTCTACGAGCGATGCGAACGCAAAGTCGGTATGATTCTCCGGGAGAAAATGGAGTCGAGACTGCGTTCCGTATCCGAGTCCTCGACCTACAAACTGACCTGATCCAATGGAGATAATCGACTGAATAAGGTTGTATCCCCCACCACGGAGATCTGCCTGAGGGTCAAGGAAGGTAAGAAGTCGCGTCCTCTGGTATTCCTTCAGAAACATCCATAGGATCGGTGCAACCAACCCTGCCATACCAGCGATTTTATACAAAACCGATCGAGCTACACCGGAGTAAATCAAAACGGGAAGAAACATCATGACATACACGAGCGTTGTACCGAGGTCCGGCTGCTTCAAGATGAGGAGTGCGGGGATCGCGAGATAGATAAACGAAATGAGGATCGTCTTCCCTTGGAATAACCACTTCTTGTTCTCGGCAAAATACTGGGCAATAAAAACTGCAAAAAAAGGTTTGAGAATTTCGGACGGTTGAATGCTCACCGCATAGAGATCGATCCAACGTTTTGACCCTCGAGACTCAAATCCAATGATGTAGGTTAGCACGAGGAGTCCCACTCCAAACCAGTAGAACAACTGCGCATTCGAACGAAAAAAGTTTATACCGATTTGACGAAGTACGAAAAAAATACCTACGCCGATCACTAATGCAACAGTCTGGGTTGGGATGTAACTACTCCCAATTCCGAGGAGATTGAAGATGCCAATGCAAAAAAGAAGCAGTGAAGGGAATAATAATCCGCCGTTCAACTTCATGTCGATGAAATACGGGTAACGGAAAAGGTGCCGTTAGTAAGATATTTTACGAAGGTCTTTCGCTTGATCTCCTCCTCCCAACTCACTGGCCATGCAGGAAGTGATACGTTCACATACTCGTCACGAGCGGTTCCTAACACCTTTCTCTCTGCCTGAATTTTCCGAATTATGACCCGAGCCTCACCTTCGTCTTTGAGTTCCTGTGTCAGATTAAAATCAAACATGACCGACTCCTCCGCACCTTCCGTGTAGGAGACCGACTTCACATTCAGCTCCTCTTGTATGATTCCGTCAAAGGTCGAAGGAAACTTCACGCTCTCCTTTGTTACGGTAAACTGAACAGATGCAAGCGGCTGCTTGATCGCAATGCCTTTTTCTTTTCGGACTGCGTGCGCTTTTTCAATCAGTGATCGGACCGCGGACATTTGCTTCAGCAGATCTTCTTGATCCTCAGATTTCTCCACCAACGGCCAGTCTTCAAGGTGCACCGACTCCTTACCGGTTAGATTTTTAAAGATCTCCTCAGAGATAAATGGTGCAACCGGCGCCATCAATTTTGAGATGGTTACCAAGCATTCATAGAGGACCGTGAGGAAGATCGAATCTGTAGATCGCTCCCTACTTCTGCGAATGTACCATGTAGATATATCTTGGATAAGCGCATGGTATTCTGCGACAACCGCTACGGTATCATATCCTTCGAGAGAAGTAGTCACAATCTCTACTCCACGGGAAAGTCGCGCTCTCATCCATGTATCCAGGAGATGTGTGCCGCTATCAATAGATTGTTCACGGTACTCAAAGTTGGATTGATTCGCATTGAGTACAAAGTATTTATAGGTATTCCAGACCATCAGAAGTATGTTCCGGACCTGATCCTTATACGCCACTTCCGAGATCAGAATATCTTCACCTTTCATAACCGGACTTCCGATTAAATAGAGTCGAAGTGCATCACCGCCATACTTTTCAAGCATCTCCTTCGGATCAGGGTAGTTTTTGAAGTTTTTACTCATCTTCCGACCATCAGTACCGAGAATCACGCCCGTCACTACAACATTCTTGAACGCCTGAGTACCGTAGATAGCAGCACCGATCACATGGAGCACGTAAAACCATGCACGAATTTGACCGGTGTACTCCGCAATAAAGTCCGGTGGGTAGAAATCTTCCAATCTCTGATCCTTTTCAAATGGATAGTGCCGCTCCGCAAATGATGCGGATCCTGCTTCGATCCAGCTATCGAGTACCTCAGGTGTTCTCTTCGCTTGTTTTCCACATTTCTTACACGGAATCACAACTTCATCGATCTGAGGCTTATGAAGATCGTGTATCTTTGAGCCACTCGCCTCCTCCAATTCCTTGATCGAACCCGGGACAAATCGCTCTCCGCATTCGCACTCCCAGACCGGTACCGGACTCCCCCAGTATCGATTACGAGATATATTCCAGTCGGGTGCATGCTCCATACTTTTTGCAAATCGTCCGTGCTTAAAATGTTGGGGAAACCAGTTAACGGATTCATTCGTCTTCTGGAGAAGTGGTTTCATCGACTGTACATCCACATACCATGCATTCATTGGATTATAAAAGAGTTGCGTTGCACATCTCCAACAGTGGGCAACGGTGTGAGTGTATGGTTCATCCTTATAGATGAGTCCTCGTTCGTCAAGATCGGCGTTCACCGCCTTGTCTGCTTTTTTGTAATACATGCCGCCGAACTTCGGCACCGATGGTAGGATGTGACCCTCCTCATCAACATGCTGTACGAGCGGAATATGCTCTCTCTGCATCACGACAAGATCTTCCTCACCGTAGACCGCGAGGGTTACGATGCCGGTTCCTTCATCGGCTGTCACGAACTCGTCAGCAACAATTTCGAACCATTTTGAATTGGCATCAGCTGAGTGGTTTGCAAAAGATGGGTCGCTCACGTAGAAGTCATAGTGCGGAACAAACTTCATACCTACGAGGTCGGTACCTCGCATTGTAGTGACTATTTCATACGGTTCTTTGATTGCGGACTCAAGTGTCGACTTCGCAAGAATGTACTGCTCTTCCCCGACCTTGATCGTAACATACTCGAGTTTCGGATTCACCGCAAGTGCAGGAGTCACAATCTTATTCCATGGGGTTGTAGACCAAGCGAGGAAGAATGTTTTTTCTTTCCCCTCAACCTGATATTTGTAGGTGGTCGCATGCTCGGTTACGTCTTTGTAGTTTTCTGCGTCCATCGCAACCTCAAAGTTAGAGATTGGTGTCGCGCAGTGTGGACAGTAGAGCGATATCCGAAGGCCTTTGTATACCTTACCTTTATCGTACATCTGCTTGAAGACCCACATCACCGACTCCATATAGTCGGTGTCCCAGGTTCGGTATGCATTCTGAAAATCTACCCATCTTCCGATATGGTCGACATACCACTCCCATTCACCGGAGACCTTTGCAACGTATTTTTTACATTCTTCGATAAAAGCACCAACACCGATCTTCTCTTCAATGTCTTTTTTTCTCGTGACTTTGAGTTCGTTCTCTACCTTATTCTCGATGGGAAGTCCGTGACCATCCCAACCCCATACTCTTCGTACTCGATATCCCTTCATCGTCCAGTACCGACCATACGGATCCTTTGCGATGCTGGAGAGCAGCGATCCATAGTGCGGCATACCGGTCACGAACGGGGGTCCATCAAGGAAGGTCCACGGTTTATCTGCCGGCCGCTGTTCGATCGATTTTTCAAAGATCTTGTTCTGTTTCCAGTAGTTGAGCGTCGCTTGTTCAAGCTCGGGAAAGTTTGGTACCGCAGGAACATCCTTAAACGTAGCCATACAGAAGATTATATCAGGTTCGAGTTATCCTTCAGACTTGATATTCGATTGACTCTTGGGCAGCGTGGAGAGCGCTGAGAAAGCGCCTCTGAGAAATCGGCCTTGCATCCTCAAGCCGACGCATTTCTTCGGTAAACCGAACTGCAGGACCGCCATAATACAACGTTTGAGCTCTTGCTCGAACAAATGCAGAAGTGCTTCGTTTCAGTGCATTGACGAGTTTGTCGTAATCCTCCTCAGTCATTGTCGCACTCCGATTGCCATCGGTGGTTCTCAAATGTTCGAGTGCAAGATTTCAGTCCTCCAATCCAAAATCATTGAAGTACGCTCGATCCCCCATGAGCCTACGGATTATCTCATCGTATGGAACTATCCTGGGATCTAAAGGGTAGTTGTCATATGGTGCCCCAACCATCCATGATTGCTGATCGTCAAGTCCGTTCGCATACACCTTGTAGAGTGGGTCGCAGAACCCGTAAGGGAACTGCATTGCGACCGAGACGGTGCGAACTAGATCACCCTCGAGTACATCAGGCTCAAGACTCAACATTCGTTGAGGAGCTACGAAGACAACCCCGGATCCATTTCTTGTTTTTGAATCAATAGCATATCGAAAGTCAGTAGCCCAGACAACGGTGTTTTCCGCGTCTCTACCCAACTCCTCAAATGCAACTCGTCCCGTTTGGACCAAACTGTATAGTTTTAATGCATTCTTACTAAACTCAGGTCTTGAGGTTCCAATGATTTGTGCAAGTCCGGAAAAAAAATGTTCTCGTGGATCTTTAGGTATATGCCTTCGCTCTGGAGCACTCATACGAGCCTATAGTATACCATCAAATGTGTCGTTAACTTCATGATCTAAGTAAATGATGATATGGATATTCGCGGTATCACTCATCTCCTTGAGGGTTCATGAGTCTTTTTTTACACTCTTTCAAACCTGACGCTAGAATCTCAAAATCACCTGCTACTAATGGGCTTTCAATATATCCCGTCAATGGCCGTTGCTGAATCGATCTTGTTATGATATCCGCCTCACTATATAGTCCCGCTGAAATATCCTTAGCTAATCCATCCGGACTGGGAAGAACCGAGGTAAGCTTTACAATTTTTGGTTCGGATGATGGCGATCTACCCAATATATAAAGCGTGCTGACCCAAGGCCGTTTTGTTGAACTTCGTGGTGTAAGATCTTGTGACAACGGATTATGAGCGAATCGTTCGTCGGTAACTTGACCAACCTCGATAAAATGCATTGATTTTAGATCAAACCCCTCTTCTGCGAGATGCTTTGCGAGATCGCTCTGCTCGGGATCAAAATCAGCTAAATTGAGCTGGTCTAGATCGAGATAGCCATCATACGATCCGTTTTGAAAAGCATCAAACAGTGAAGCTTGGACGCGATTTGTATCTTCATCGAATGAAAGACGCGTATTCACGCTATCAAACGGGGTCATCCCTTGAACAGCGGATTCAAGAAGTGGTTGAAGGTGGTCGAGTTGATCAAGAAAGCGTTGAGTAACTGTACGAACAATCTCTGGGTTAAGGGGTTTCTCTTGTGAACGAGGGTTATCAACTGGAGGGTGGTCTGTCATTTCTTTCTCAGGAATGCGGGGATATCGAAGCCTTCTTCTGAATCGGTGAACTCATCTTCTGGGAGATCCTCGTTGAGCTGGTGATCAAGCTCTTTCTTAAGTGGTGAGTCGTTGGTGTTCGTCAGCAACTCATCATCTTCACGTTTCACGGCGGTCACTTCTTCCTTCAGAGTTGGTTTATAGTTGAAGATCTTCAGCTTTCCTTCATCAAACTTCGTTGCGATCAAGGTTATCTTGATCTGATCCATCATCTTCTCATCAATCACTGCTCCAAAGATAATGTCCGCATTTGGGTCAACGGTCTTCGAGATGATCGACGCCGCCTCATCAACCTCGCTCATCGTGAGATCGGGTCCGCCGACGATGTTGAACAGAATTCCACGGGCTCCTTCGATCGATACATCGAGAAGCGGTGATGAGATCGCCTGTTTGATCGCTGCCATTGCTCGCTTATCGCCGCTGCCGATTCCCATCCCCATGAGTGCCGTTCCTGCATTACTCATCACTGTGCGGACGTCTGCAAAGTCCACATTTATCAGTCCGGGGACTGTTATGAGCTCTGCGATACCTTTTACACCCTGATGGAGCACCGAGTCGATTCGCTTGAACGCTTCGACGATCGAGGTCTTCTTGTCTACTACCTGTAGTATTCGTTGGTTTGGAACAATAATCAAGGTATCTACCTTGTCACGAAGAGATAGAATTCCGTCATCTGCTGCATGTCGTCGTTTCGCTCCTTCAAAATCAAACGGCTTCGTAACCACCGCTACGGTGAGTGCGCCCGTTTCTTTTGCAACTTCAGCAAGAATTGGCGCGGCACCGGTGCCGGTTCCTCCGCCTTCACCACAGGTGATGAAGACCATATCTGCCCCAGTCAACTCTTCCTTGAGCTTCTCTCGTGATTCCTCGGCAGCCTGTCGACCGGTCTCGGGATTTCCTCCTGAACCGAGCCCTCGTGTTAGTGCGTCGCCAATCTGAATTTTGATTGGTGCTTTGTTCGAAAGAAGTGCTTGCGCATCGGTGTTCACGACCATGAACTCAACGCCGGGAATACCACCGTCGTCGATCATCGAGGTAATCGCGTTTCCGCCACCACCACCGACTCCGATGACCTTAATTTTTGCTGGCTGTCCTGCTTTTGGCTTAATTAACATGTTATGGAATAAACTGCTTGATCAGTTCCTTTACCTTCGATACTGAACCGCCGAGTGAGATATCCTTAAAAATCTTGTTGAACTTGAGCATGCTCGACTCGTGGTCAATTATATTTTTTCCTCCAGATAAAATCAACCCAACCGTCGTCGCATACTGAGGATCCAAAACCTCGTCTACTAACCCAGATACTCCAGATGGGTACCCAACCCGAATGGGGAGTCCAAGAACCTTGCGACCCATTTCTATCATTCCCACGGTATGCGCACCTCCACCGGTGATGACCAGACCGGATGGAATATTCGCTGCAAATCCACTCTTCTCGAGTTCCTCGCCGATGAGCTTATAGATCTCCTCTATTCTCGCACCAATGATTCCGTCGAGGAGAAGTTTTGGCGTTACGTCGCTTACCGATTCAGGAAGATGGAGCGACGAAAAATCGATTACATCATGTTTCTTTTTTGCGTTCTGGATTGGCAGATCCTTCTTCGCATAGTCCTGAAATTCCTTCGTTAAAAAGAGCTTGATTCGTTCAGCAGACTCAAGCGATACTCGGAGTCCAACTGCGATATCATTGGTTACATGTCGAGCTCCAACCGCGATCGATGCTGAATGGGAAAGCGCACCATCGCTGTAGAGACAGATATCAATCTTACCGCCTCCGATGTCTACCAACACGACACCCAGCTCCTTTTCAGTATCGGTCAGTACTGCTTCCGCGGATGCATATCCTGAGAACACAAATCCTGCATTCTCGATTCCAAGATCTGAAAAACATCGATCAATATTTTTGAGATTCGTCAGTGAAGCGGTGATGATGTGCGAGTCAACCTCAAGTCGAACCCCACTCATTCCGACAGGGTTGCGAATTCCTTGTTGACCATCCACGATGTAGTCTCGCGGCGCAACGTCAATGATCTGTCTCGTTGTCGAGAGCGAAATTGCTCGAGCAGCCTCTGCAACTCTGTCCACATCTTCCTGCGAGATCTCTCCTTGTGGATTCGAAACCGCAACCACGCCGTGTGAGTTGAGCGATGTGATGTGCGGTCCGCCGACAGATGCGAATGCGCGTGTTATTTTTTGACCTGCCATCCGCTCTGCCTTCTCGACACTCTGGTCGACTGCGCTTGTTACCTGGTCGATATCTACAACGAGACCTTTTTTTACTCCTCGTGATGGGGCGGAGTGGAAACCGATGATTCGTGGTTCTCGTTCTTCAGGGGTGGTAATGGCGACAAGCGTGGATATCTTTGAACTTCCGATGTCGATTCCACAAATGAGTTGATCTGCCATGCTTATTGTTTTATGACCGGTTTATCAAACCGTACATCGAGACTTCGAAACTGAGTCCCATCGATCTTAAATTTCTTCAAAATCGTACGAATTTGATAGACCTGTTTATCAAATTGTTTCTCGGTTGAGATATAGATCTCCCGAGAGTCACTTAGTACTAATCGTATCATATAAAAACTTTCGATATCAACCTCTTTCACCGCTAGGCCGAGGGATTCGAGAACGTCGACCATTATGAGTGATAGCTGAATGTCCTTGGTCTCAATACTATCCCCTACCACAACCTGATCACGATAAAACTCCTGATAGTACGTGACGATCGGTAATTTTTCTGGCTTTTTGTCGAGAATCGAAAGCACTCTCCCTGAGTCGGAAAGAAGATAGTATCGATCGGATGAGGCAAGTACCGCGGTGGGGACGCTTTTTCGGTAGGTAATTAAGACCGAGTTGGGATATCGCTTTTCGAGTGCTATATCGGTAATCTGCGGGTTACGGTTCACAAGCATGCTCGTAATCTCGGACTCCTTTAGTAGCGGTAGGAAGCTCCGATACAACGTATCGTATCCTTGAATGGGTGGGATTACCTTGTCACCAACCAACTCAACTTTCTGCACAGTGAAATATCGCTGTACTACGAAGCAGAACACCGCAACACCAAGAATGACGATGCTACCGAGGACGAGCGTTAGAAGCCACCGTAATGGTTGCCTGCGCGACCTGCTCTGCGGCTGTTGATGAGTCATACATTTTTGGGATATCTTTGAACTTCTTATGATACTGTTCTCTGTTTCGCATTACCATATCGATTCTCTGGAGGAGCTCGGATGCTGGTCGTGACTGATCGAAAACTTCGGCAACCCGCAAACGCTGCATGAGCTCTGCATGCTTTCGCTGTTCATCCTCTGCAGCCCAGGGGAGTGGAATCAACACCGATGGCTTGTGGAGTGTGAGCAACTCGGCTACGGTATTTGCTCCTGCTCGTCCCACAACCAGATCTGCTTGGTTATAGACGAAGCCGATAAGATCGGAGCCGATGTGTTCGAATGGGAAGTATGCAGATGATGATAAGCCGCTTGCTTTTTCATAATCACCAAACTCCACAACATTCCCTGTCTGATGAATCACAATGTATCGCTTGGTCAGCTCGGGAAGGATTGAAAATATATGTTCATTCACGCTATGAGACCCGAGTGACCCACCGGTCACATAGAGCACCGGCTTTCTCTTTTTGAAACCTTCAATTGATTTCTGAATCATGCGAAGAGAGTTACGTTGAGGATTCCCGGTGACAACGACCTTCGCAGGATCAAACGATAGTTTTGTTTCTGGAAAGGTAACGCAGACACGTTGTGCGACTCTCCCGATCATTCGATTTGCAAGACCAGGGGCAATGGTTTGTTCGTGAGTCACGATCGGGACTCGAAAGAGCGCTGCCGCTATCACGAGTGGTGCAGCGATATATCCTCCAAAGCTGAGCACTACATCGGGGCGCTCTCGACGCATTATTTGAAACGCTTCAAGGAATCCTCGTGGCACCGTCAGAAGATGGAGCGCTGAGCGCAGATCGGCTACACGAGTCAGTCTCCCTGCAGTTATCGGAACGAACGGAATCTTACGATCAGTAACCTCTTTATACTCAAACGAAGGGAGGTGTTCTGCGGCACTTGTAAACTTCCGTCCAACAAATACCACAGTATGGTCCTTGAGGTGGTCCATAACCGCAAGTGCTGGCGTTACATGACCACCGGGAATCAGGATTTTCATATTATCGGATTGAGGTCTTTTTCTTGATGTTTAACAGTATGCCTATCATAGCAAAGGATATCAATAAATTTGACCCTCCGTAGGAAATAAACGGCAGTGGCACGCCGGTGAGTGGCATCAGACCGACCATACCACCAAGATTTACGGTAACCTGAAGTGCAAAGTAGACAAAGATTCCACCTGCAAGGAGTCGACCAAATCGGTCCGGTGCTCGGTATGCAATCTCATAGATTTTGTACATGAGCACAACGAACGCAAAGATCAATAAAGTAGATCCTACAAATCCAAACTCCTCAGCGAGAATTGCAAAGATTGAATCGGTATGAGCTTCCGGTAGATAGAGAAACTTTTGTCTGGATGCTCCGAAACCCAGTCCAAAAAATCCACCGTTTTGCAGGGAAATCGCGATCTGATTCACATGATACCCGACCCCAAGCGGATCGGTCGAGGGATCAAGAAAGGCAGTGATCCGCTTCATGCGGTATGGTGAGATCTTCGTGAGTACGTAGAAACCGATGATGGAAAGTGGAAACAATAATACGAGGTATCCAAGTTGTGACCCTGCAAGATAGTACATCACCAGACTGAGGATGAAGATCATCGTTGCTGTGCCGAGGTCTGGTTGCAACATGATGATAAATACGAGAAAACCGAGGAGAGAAATGAACGGTACAAATCGCTTCTTCTCGCGATTCATAAACCAGGATGCTAGGTAGATAATTACGCTAAACTTCGCGAGCTCTGTCGGCTGAATATTAAAAAAACCGAAGTTGATCCAACTCTGTGCTCCTCCTGCAGTCCTCCCCAACCCCGGCAATAGAACGAGCATGAGAAGGCCGATCGTACCTGCCATAAATGGAAATGAAAGGTAGTAAAGTTTGCGATAGTCAAAGAGAGAAAAAAAATACATTCCGACCAGGCCGAGTGCGATCCATATTGCCTGAAGCCGAAAATAATGAAAGCTGCTCCCCGTCTCTTGGAGCGCACGAACAGATGATGCCTCGAATACAAAGAGCAGCCCGACCAGCGAAAGAATGATTGGTAAATACACAATGGAAGAACGCTTGTGGACCGTGTGCTGCTTCAGCTTCGCAAATCTCCCGCGCATACCTTATTGTAGCTGGATTACTTCAGGAAGGCGAGCATGAGACCGAAGATTGAAAAAAGGATGGAGATCAGCCAAAACCGCATCACGATCTTTGGCTCTTCCCATCCTTTGTGCTGGAGGTAGAGATGGAATGGTGCAACCTCGAACATCTTTCTTCCTCTGAGCTTTTTACTTAAGAGTTGCAGTAATGAACTCACGATCTCGATCAGGAAAACCCCCCCGATAATCGGAAGACTAAATGACTTACCCAGAATGAGACCTACAACGGCGAATGATGCACCAAATGACAGCGATCCGGCATCTCCGAGGAATAGTCGTGCTGGCGGGATATTAAAGTAGAGAAACGCGATGAGTCCGCCGAGCCAAATACCAATAAAGAGTGCTGTCGGGACATCGATGATCGATGCGGCGATAATCCAAAAACTTGCCAAAGCAATCATGAGCACTCCGGTCGCAAGCCCGTCGAGACCGTCGGTTATATTGATTGCATTCGAGAAGGCAACGATCGTAAAGGTCGCAAATAGAATGTAAAAGTACGAGATATCAAATATTCCAAAGAATGGAATATGAACAAAGTGAATTTGAAGATCTGCGTAGAGCCAGTATGAAATTATTCCTGCGAGGAGGATTTCGATCAATAATTTTGATGAAAGGGAGATGCCAAAGAAGTTTTGTTTCTTCCAAAAAAATATCTTCGTCAGATCATCGTATACACCGAGCAGCCCAAACCCAAGGAAGGTAAACAAGAGAATGCGTATCTCTGCAGCTAACGACGGGAAGTTCGTATGAATCGGAAGTTTAAACATTGAGAACATCGTTAGGAAAAGCGAATAAAGAATCACGGTGGTTCCGATCAGAAGGAGTCCACCGCCAACCGGGGTCCCTGCCTTATGCTTGTTAAATCGGTCGAAGATGGGAGTGTCCTGCTGAAATGCATCTTTCGTTTTTTGCTGTGCACGTTGCATTCGCATGTGATACAGGAAGTTAATGAACGGTACGATGAGAATAACATTTACCAGAAATCCGATGAACGTGGCGAAAAGATAGGATGGCATAATAGGTTAATAGTACTGAGTATACGCTATTCTGAAACGATTCATTCTTTTTTACAACAGCACGAGAATCTTCGGGATGAAGATGATACCAGCAATGATCAGAGCGCCGAACGAAAGGATGAGCATTGCTGCCGCAGACACATCCTTTGCGAGCTTGATATCTTCCCTCCATTCTTTGTCGACGGCGTCCGTTGTTGCCTCGATTGCCGTGTTAATTGCCTCGACCATCATCCCGATAAAAATGAGCATAATAATTATGAGAAATTCTTCGTATGACACCTTGAGATACCAACAGCCTAAGAGTGACAGAAGAGAGAGTGCAAAATGAATTCGGTAGTTCGGCTGTGTACGAAATGCCCAAACCATTCCCTCAAAGGCATGCTTTATAGAGATTGTGTGTTTTTTCAACATACTCAATTATTATACTCGCTTGATAGAACCGCCAAGTGCAGTAATTTTTTCCACGATATTTTCATACCCTCGCTCCAGGATTGATGCATTTGATATGATCGTCTCACCTGGTGCGAGGAGCGCAGCAATCATGAGCGTTGCTCCTGCTCGAAGATCGGCGATCTTCAGCACGCCTTCGTGGAGTGGTTGTCCACCATGAATATAAATCTTCTGTTGTTCGAGGCGCACATCTCCTGCGTTAAAGTGATAGATGACACGATCCGCATCTTCATCTGGCTTCGCATACTCTATCTTTGCGCCAAGTTTTCGAAGCTCATCAACATATGAGAATCTGTTTTCGAATACGGTTTCATGAATCGAGGAGACACCCTCTGCTTGCGTCATCAGTACTGCCCAGTTTGGCTGCCAGTCTGTCATAAATCCGGGATGGGGAGCGGTTATGATTGAGGTGGATTTGAGCGGTTGAGTGTATCGATAAACGATCGAGTGGTCGGTGTACTCAACCGAGGCTCCGGCCTCGATAACCCGCTTGTCAAACTCGATCATGAATAACTTATCGATATCACAGATCTCGATGGATCCACCGGTTGCGAGTGCCATCGAGGCGAAGGTTACCGCTTCATTTCGATCACCAAAAATCCGAAACTCTTTGTGCTGTTTCAGCACCCCGACTCCTTGTATCTCGATTGTTCCACCCGACCGTACTATACTCGCTCCTGATTCATTCAGAAATCGAATGAGCTCATCTATTTCAGGCTCTAACGCAGCATTCTCGAGTGTGACTGTTTCGGTGCCGCGCGCAGCAAGCATAATCATGAGCTCTGTTCCGGTATGTGTCGGTTTTTCGAACCGATAGGAACCACTTGGTGAACCGGATAACGTCGCTTCATAATACCCGTCTTCAGAGTGATATGTGGTGCGAACTCCGAGCGCTTCCATTCCCGACACGATTCGATCAATGGGGCGCTGTCCAATGCGACATCCACCTGGGTTTGGAATGAAGCATGTTTGAAATCGATGCAGAAGTGGCGCAAACAACAGGAACGAGGCGCGCAGCATCGATGCATGGAGGAGGTCGGGTTTATTTGCGGTCACAGTCGTTGGATCGATCGTGACCGTTCCCTGATCAACCGTTACCGTCGCACCAAGTCCTTTGATGACATGAATAAGCTCATGAACATCGTTAATCGCGGGTACATTGGTGAGCGTTACCGGGGACTCAAACAACAATGATGCAATGATGGTTTTCAGCGCGAGATTTTTTGCTCCTGAAACCGTGATCTTCCCTTCAATTTTATTTCCTCCGTGAACAATATATGCGTCTTCCATAGCGTTCCCCTACTCAATTATTCGGATCTCTTCTATTAATTCTACTCCGGTTTTTTCTCGTACAGTGTTCTTTACATAATTAATCAACTCGATGAGATGAGTGACATCGGTGTCGCCTTCATTTACGATAAAGTTCGCGTGTTTTTCAGAAACAACAAACTTACCGATGCGATACCCTTTGAGTCCGCACTCATCGATTAATTTTCCAGCAGACCTTCCCTCGTAGTTCTGGAAGACGCAGCCACTCGTTGCCACCCCAAACGGCTGTGTTTTTTTGCGATACTCGAGCGCAGCAGTCGACCGTTGACGTAACACGGTAGGATCTTGTTTCTTGAGTCGGAAGACGCAGTCGATCAGAATCGCTCCGGTCGTATGGAGAGAACTGTAGTCGTACGCAAAATTGAAGTGTGCGGAATCAACTTCTCGCACCGTTCCCGTTGCGTCAACAACGGTTGCGGACAAGAGATGATCTCCAAAATACTGAACTGGATTTGTCCATTTTGAGTTCATATAGATCGCACCACCAACGGTACCCGGAAGACCTTGGTGATACTCGAAACCCTCGAGGCCAAGCTCAGTTGTCTTTGCGATGAGCATTGAGACCGGAAGCCCAGAGGAGACTCTGATATCGGTATGATCCGGTGTTTCTTCGAGTACCTCAAGATCGAGATACTGATTTTTAATGATGTGTCCGTTAAACGATCGAGCGCCAAACACAGTATTGGATCCTCCACCAATTACCATAAATCGCTCGTTCTTCTGGATCGCGGTTTGAACAAGATTGATGAGCTCATCTCGTGTGTTTGCGATGGAAAACTGTTCTGCGACCGTTGAGGTACGAATGGTAGTATGGGCCTTCAGGTCAACCTTTTGTTGAGGCATACCCTCTAATTATATCAGAACCAAGCTTGTAGACATCCCCTGCGCCCATGGTGATCACAACCTCAGGAAGTGGGTATGCAGCTAATTTTGAGGCTATTTCATTACCCATGCAGGACTCGATATGCTCATTCCCCCGCTCGCGCGCTGTCTTCACAACATCTTCATGGGTTACAGAGAACTGCGAAACGTCTTCTCTCGCTGAAGCAAAAATAGGGAGGATAAATGTATGTTTTGCGCCGTTAAAGGCCGTACTAAATGACTCCAGTAATGCCTGGGTTCGGGAGTAGGTATGCGGTTGAAATACTACGATTGGCTTCTGTCCGTACCGTACCGTGACCGCCTGTATGATTCCCTCGATCTCCGCTGGATGATGCGCATAGTCGTCCACTACCGTCAGCCCGTCAGCATCATATACCACCTCAAATCTTCGCTTCGCGCCAGCAAAGTTTGCAAGTGCGGTTCGGATACCATCTGGCATGAAACCAAGCTTGAGGAGAAGCGTCACAACACCAGCTGCGTTCAGAATATTATGATCCCCATATAACGGGATCGAGACTCCTTCAAGCACTGTATCACCATAGATGAGATCGAACCGTGAACCATCTCGTCCGGACTCATGATTGATGATGCGATAGGTTGCTTTGTCATCGAACCCATAGCTCTCGTACTGCACACCGCTCTTCCGCACCGTCTCGACTGCTTCAGAACTATCGGAACAGACGATCGCATACTCTGACTGTTTGAAAAACGACTCGTATGCATTCTCGACTTCCGTAAGATTCTCGAAGATATCAGGGTGGTCGAAATCAACATTGGTACAGAGCGTGAAGGTTGGATGATACTTGAGAAACTTTGGTGTTTTGTCCTGTGGTGGATTCACACCGTACTCATCGGCTTCGAGCACAAAATAGTTCGTCCCGCGAACGTCTCCAGCTGGGTATTCTCCAAACTTCGATGATCCGGTTAGATAACTTGGCTCAGCTCCAAGTTGAATAAGAGCATGACTCAGGAGTGACGAGGTTGTGGTCTTTCCGTGCGACCCACAGACCGAAATCGTTTTCTGAAACTGTTTCATTAACTCCGCAATACAGTCCGCCTGTGAAACCGCTGCGACACCTCGCCTACTGAGCTCCTGAATGACTGGATTATTCGCACCTCCGTGTGCTGCACTGTAAAGAGCAAGCTCGATATCACTCGGAAGTCGCTCAATATCAAAGCTCTCGATAATCTCAATAGGATATGCAGAGAGCTCCTCATCCGTAATAAACTTCTCAGGCACATCCATGCCCACGACCTGTTTGCCCATTTTATGGAGAATGATCGCGAGCTGTGCCATGCCGACACCCTTAATCCCGAGAATAAAGATCTTCTGTGCCGTTTCGAGAGAACTCATGGCTTAATTGTAGCTTACCAACACCAGAGAAGGAAACATTTTTTGAGCTTTGATGGTGTTTTCTTTTTTATCGGGGAGGACAATTTTTTTGATTTAACTGTTCCATTCTTAATCGTTGACGCTTTTTTGGACGATGAAACGGTCTTTTTTGATGAAGCTGAATTTAGCCGAGTTGTGGCTCGGGATTCGGTAGTAATCCCTGGTCCCGCCGCCTTCTTTGTACTGCTCCAGTCACCCTCCTTACAGTCTCGCTTTCCCCGGACCTTCGTATAGTAGGTCTTTGTGCTGTCGAGCGAGGAGATGGTGTAGGCGATTGCGCCATCTGATTTAGATATTGAGATCTGCTCCACCGCACCGTCACCATCCTCATTGGTTCCGTATGATACTTGGTATGCAGACATCTCATCTGAAAGAGGAGTAAAATGTACCGTCATTGAACTCCCGGATCGATCAACCTGGAAGAGGTCGGGAGAGGTTGGCTTCGACGTCGTACACTCTGCCGTGGTTGGTGTAGGTGTCGGCGTTACAGCGACTGTCGGTGTAGGTGTCGGGGATGGATCATCCACCCAGTATGACCAAAGCTCCAAACCATGAACGCCATCGTTACCATTGAAATAAATCCTATTCCCAATTATTTTCGACTGGTAGACGGGGATCGATGAACCAGATGAATTAATTTCATGAATGAGTGAGGTACCACCCTGTGTTCCATCGGTTCTCCAAAGTTCAAAATTCGCCGTCTCCTCATAGGTATCAGGATCTTGGTAGTAGGTATCGGTCGCAATAAGAATGAGTTCGTCATTCACTACTCCTACGGGATTCGCATATGAACCACTCCCGTCAGACGAAATTTCAATGGTTGTTGTGCCGGCTTCCGTCCCATCCGTACTCCACAGTTCCTTACCATGCACACCATTATTAGCTCTAAAATATAGTTTTCCGTGATACGTTGATAGGTATCGATCTGCTCCTGAACCAGATGAACCAGAATAAATATCTTTAATCATGGTTGTACCCGATACTGTTCCGTCTGAAATCCATGGCTCAGCACCATGAGATCCATCAGTTGCTGTGAAAATAGCTCTCCCACTGTACGCGTTGAGGGTAGTAAAGGAATCGAGTGAATCACCTGCAGGATTAATATCTTTTGGCAGCACGGTACCGCCAGTGGTGCCGTCGCTGAACCATGGTTCGAATCCATGAATGCCGTCATCTGCGATAAACATACATCCGTTCGAAAGTGAAACGAAGGAGTAATAAAAAGTATCGAACGAGCTTGACGCTCCTGATCGGATGTCTTTCACTAACGATGTACCACCTTCAGTCCCATCTGTTTTCCACAATTCATACCCATGCGTGCCATCATCGGCCGGAAAAAACATTTCCCCGTTATAAATTCCGATTGCCGACCCTTGCGCATAGGATGACCCGAATCCTGAACCACTTCCGATATTTATGTCCTTCAGGAGAGTTGTTCCACCTTGGGTACCGTCAGATTTGCACAATTCCCAACCATGTGCGCCATCGTTACACTTAAAAAAGAGTGTTTGATCGAAGATAAAAGAACTCCCTTCGTCATAGGTCACACCCCATCCCGATCCAGCATTTAAGTCCTTGACCATAACCGTCCCCGCATCAGTCCCATCTGTTTTCCACAATTCATACCCGTGCGTACCGTCATCGGCAAAAAAATATAGTTGATTATTAAATGCAATGAGTTGTGATGGTGTCCCGTCGCTGATCCCAGGATTAATATCCTTTACGAGCGTTGTTCCGCTCTCGGTGCCATCAGTTACCCAGAGTTCATTCCCGTGGGTGCTGTCGGTGGCAGAAAAGTAAATTTTACTGTTATACTCCGCATAGTTATATGTTCCTCCGTCACCCGCAGTATTAATATCTTTCACCATTTCGAGGTGCTCGTCAGATGCGAGCGTCGCATACACGAAGCGACTGAAAACCGAGGTAAACAAGAGTACGAGAATAATAAACGGTAAGAAAATCTTTCGAAACATGTCGAATACAGACTAGCAAAAGCAAACAAGCGGTTCAAGTGGCCGAATGCGATATATAACTAAACTGCTCAGGGAAATTTGGCGCCTTACCTGACCCACGGTATGAAAAGAACCGATGTGAATCGCACTGGGTGCAGAATGGAAACCAATCGATCTGAGGTTGTACTAACCCTTCGCTGATAAGCTGAGATATATTTTCACGAATCAGGTTCATGGGGTAACAACAAGCTCCGATTGCAGGACCAAGTGCAACTCGCAGATCGGATAGGTCTGAGCCTGAGTCAACGAACTGTTTGATCATCTTTTTAGCTAACTGAAGGTTCGTGCCTACTCGACCGTTATGGCTGATGCCGATCTTGTTCGCACGAACATCAGCGTAGAGGATCGGCATGCAGTCAGCAGTAACCACACTCAGTGCAGTTCCTGAACAACCGGTGATGAGACCGTCACACACGCGGATATCTGTCGTGTTCGTTTGTTCGTTCACCACAACTATGGTGTCTGAGTGATGTTGATCCGGATCAACAATACGCTTGGTTGAGATATTGTTTCTATCAAAATATTGTGTTATCTGTCCCAGGTCTCGTCCATCACCGGTCATCCGTGTGCCGAATCCATGGGTAATAGCGAGCGGTAGAAGGGTCGTCTGAAATACCTGAAGAGAATGATTAAATACCAGCATGTGTGACTGCGTTCTGCACTGCCTGAAACTCGTCCCATGGCTCTTCTCTTCCTTTTCTATTCAAGCTCTTTTCGTGTGCTTTTCCGGTGCAGACAATAATGTCATTTTTCTTGGCGAGCTTCACTGCATCGTTGATTGCATCCTGGCGATTTGGCTTCATCAACAGCGTCCCTTCCTTTTTCCGTTTCTCTGCAGCGGTCATACCAGAACAGATTTCGTCACAGATTTTGTGAATTGATTCAGTCCGATAGTCTTCTTCGGTAATTATCGAGATATCGGCATATTTCTCCGATGCCGCTCCCATGAGCGGTCGCTTGGATCGGTCTCGTAACCCCGCTGACCCGAATACATGAATCAACCTTCCCTTTCGTTTCTTTGCTTGCCGAGAAAGTGTGGAAAGAATATTAAGGAGTGAGTTGGGTGTGTGCGCAAAGTCGATGACAACTCGAAATGCCTTGTCGTACACGATCTCGTTTCTCCCCGGTGGCGTGGAGAACTGTTTGAGTGTCTCGAGAATAACATCCTCGTCTACTCCCAGTTCGGAACAGACTCCATAGGCTGCAAGAAAGTTGTAGTTATTGTAATCGGGGATGTCGAGCTTGAGCTTCCTCCGGAGATCAATGTGATACTCTGCCGGCTTGTTGAGCGCATAGGTCTTCACCTGCGCACTGCCGGTACATGAACGCAAAAGTTCATACGACTGGTCGTCCTTGTTGAGTAATACCAAAGACGATTGTTGTGCGAGCTTCGCTTTTGCCCGAACATAGGCGCGATATGTTTTGTGGTAATCAAGGTGTTCATGTGTGATATTTGTGATGACACTCACCGCATAATGAACGCCGAAGTTACGGTTCTGATCAAGACCGTGCGATGTCGTCTCGAGCACAAAGTACTCATCGCCGCGAGCGACGGCCTTCGCCATGAAGTCCTGCAGGAGAAACGGGTCAGGTGTTGTAACGTGAAGACCGGTTTCGTACTCCGTATCCCCTACCTTCGCATAGACCGTTGAAAGCATCGAGACCTTTTTCCCCGCTGTTTTCAGAATCTGATAGACCGCGTGTGTAGTTGTGGTTTTTCCATCGGTTCCGGTTACTCCGATAACCTTCAACTTCGTACTCGGAAATCCAAAGTAGACATTTGCTATGACCGCACGGAGCAGATGATAAATATTAATCAGTGGTTGAATGTGTCGTTTAAATGATTCGATCATAGATTACTGGGTTGGTGGGATGTTGTAATAGTATAACAACTCCTTTGCGATCTCAAAAAATATTGGCGCAGCGGTCTCCGATCCATAGATTGAGGATTTTGGTTCTTTCAGTACTACGAGGGCGATAAACTTCGGCTTATCCGCAGGTGCGAACCCAATGAACGATGCGATCGTTTTAGATGTGTCGTATTTTCCCCCAATTGCGATCTGCGCTGTTCCGGTTTTACCGCCGATCCGGTACCCATCCGGAACTGCCCACTTATACTCCCCGTGTTCTACGGTCGATACCAGCATTTTTATGATCTTCCTCGACGTTTCTTCGCTCACAATACGTCGGTCAACCTTTGGCTCGATCACCGACTTTGTTGACCCGGTGATGACTTCCTTGACTACGTGTGGACGAAGGAGATATCCGCCGTTGATGATGGATGAAAATGCTCGTACCATTTGAATGGGGGTTACAACAATTCCCTGTCCGAATGTTACGGTTGCGTAGTCAATATCTGCCCAGATATCTCGAAGGTACCCCGAACTTTCACCCTGAAGATCAATATTCGTAATTTTGCCAAAACCAAAGTTATTTACATACTTGAGTACCTTATCCTTGCCGAGCTTAGACCCGATATACACCATACCTACATTGGACGACTTCTCAAGGATTCTCGTCATAGTAATCTTCCCTTCGTACTTATTGTTCCAGGTGCGAATTTCGTATCCATTAATGGTGACTGGACCTTTCTCGTCGTAGATTGAGTCGGGCTTAATTACCTTTTCTTCGATTCCTGCGGCGGTGATCAATGGCTTGAAGGTTGACCCCGGCTCATACAGTGATGAAATTGACTGATTATTGAATGAAGACCCATCCCAGCTCCAGTAGGTATTCGGATCAAAGTCCGGCACGCAGGAAAGTGCAAGGAGTTCGAGCGTGTTTGGGTCTGCAACAATAACGCATCCTTGTGATGCCTGGTACCGCTCGACGCCGCTCTTCAACTTTGACTTGACGATATTCTGTACTGTGTTATCGATCGTGAGAACAAGGTCTTCTCCATTCTCCGAGTCGATCCGCTCCTGATCGCCTACCAGGATCGGTCGACCGATAGGATCCCGCTCACTCTTGACGAAACCCAGAAGCCCCTGCAAATCTTGATCATAGTACCCTTCTACACCGCCGTATCCGACCGACTCGCCTTTGCTTCCCTTCCCAACGAAACCCACCAAATGGGCAGAGAGCGAAGCTTCCGGGTAGAACCGCTGTGTCTCCTCATCAAACCCAACGCCTACTATATTTCTCCGTTCGATCGACCGTTTCGTTGACTGTGAAATTCCGTCGGCGATCTTGAGCCAACTCAGCCGATCGTTGATCTTTGCTTCAATACTCGATGTCTCCACATGCAACTCCTGTGCGAGTTGATCAACCACGAGTCGCATATCCTTTACTCGTTTTGGTTCGAGATAGAGGAGATAGGTTTTCTTGTTCAACGCGAGTACTTCATGATTACGGTCGTAAATGAGACCACGACTTGGCGTAATTTTCTTATATTTCAGATAGTTTTGCGCTGTTGTTCCAATCGATAGTACCTGAACAAAAAACAGCTTCACCACAATCGCAATAAATACAAAGAGAAAGAAGAGAAAGACGATTCGAATTTTCGGCATATTAGTTGCGTCTGGCGACCTCGATGCTTTGGAGGTATCGGGGCTGTGCCTGCTTGGTGAACGCAAGTTCTGCCGCACGCGAGGCTGCGTACTGGAGGGAGTTCATGTTGTACATCGACTCCTCAAGCTCGCTATTCTGAAGATTGAGTGAGTGTGTCTGTTGTTCGAAGGTTTGGATGCTCTGACTTTGCTTCATACTCATGACAAATGCAAAGATATTAGCAGTGAGCAATACAAAAAACAATGCGATGGTTGTATTTCGAATAAGCGTGATGTTCATGTTACTTTTTTTTAATAATGCGAACGATTGCAGACCGCTCAAATGAGCGAGCCTGTTTCTTCTTTACTTTCCAGTCTTTTGAAATCAACTGTTGATGGGTGCGAATCAGTTGTTTGACTGCACGATCTTCAAGAGATTGAAAGGTAATAATGACCAACACGCCTCCCGATCGAAGCACCTGGAGCGCTCCGACGAATCCGTTCTTCAGATTATCGAGTTCATTGTTGATATACATTCGGAGGGCTTGGAAGATTCGGCCATACACATGATTGTCAGGAGACTCAGTAACTGAACCGACCACGGCTTTGAGGTCCTGCACAGTGCGGAGTGGTGTTCGAACCCTGTATTGAACAACCGCGTGAGCAATCCGTTGAGAAAGTGGCTCTTCACTCAATCTCGCAAAGATTGTATAGAGCTCCTCCTCTGTGGCAGTATCAAGTATCTCTGCTGCGGTTCCCTGCGATTCTGCGGTAAGTCTCATGTCGAGAGGTTCGGTATCGTTTTTATATGAAAGACCCTTCCCGCCAGCAGCAAGCTGTCGATACGAAATGCCCAGATCAAGAAGTACACCATCGACATTCGTAAAAGATTCGTGTTGAGCGATCTCATAGATATTGGCGAAGTTTCCTTGAACGAGTTTCGCATCAGGAGAAGCGTCGATCGTAGTTTTGGCCTGAGCGATCTGATCAGGATCATACTCAAGACCGAGAACCGTTCCTCCAAGCTCTCGAATTTTGTTAAAGTGCCCGAGCTGTCCTGCGGTCCCATCGATATATCTCTTCCCGTTTTCAATCTCAAGCGCCTCCATTACCTCTTGTTCCATTACCGGTGTGTGTTTCGTATTCATTCAGTTCGTTATCCTCGTAACTCTCTTGATTTCCACGCTTCCTCATCCCAGATCTCGAAATGATCTCCTACTCCAATAATCGCAACTTTCTTTTGCAGTCCTGCAAACTCAAGCAAATTCTTCGGAATCACAAATCGACCTTGATCGTCGATATCGATACTGCATGCGGATGAAAAAACAAATCGTCGTTTGTCGAGCTGCTCTTGTTCGAGTAACGATACCTGTAACAAGCCCTGTGCTCTCGTCTCCCAGTCATGCTTGTCAAAACCAGCGAGACAATTATCAAAGCCTTTTGTTACAATGAAACTGTTTCCTTTTAACAGTTCTCTGATTTTTTTTGGGAGTACAACACGGCCAAGTCCGGTGAACGAAACTTGGAATTCACCAATAAAAACCATATATAACCATTTTGAGCCATTTTGTGCTCAATGTCAAGTGTATTTATGATGAATCGGCTTTTCACAGGAACCAAAAACCTCTTTTTCAGTAAACAGAAAACCATCATCACCTCTACGCTCATCGTCGCCGCGACAATCGTTCTCTCCCGAGTCTTCGGATTTATGCGATATCGCGTCCTGGCAGGCTACTTTGGCAAGGAGGAACTCGATATCTTCTTCGCATCGTTCCGGATCCCCGACATTGTATTCGAACTGTTGATTACCGGAGCTCTAACTACCTCGTTTGTACCGATCTTCATCAAGTATCAGAAGAATAAAGAAGAGCTCGATCAGAATATCTCGTCCATCATCAACATCACCACGTCGATCCTGTTTCTCCTCATTGTGGTCGTGTTCTTCGCAGCAGACTGGATCATACCGGCAATCACTCCGGGCTTCACCGGAGAGAAGATAAAGAGCATTGTGTTCTACTCAAAGATTCTCCTCGTTGACCAGCTCCCCTTTCTGGTACTCAGCAATATTCTTACCGGGCTGGGACAGGCGAACAAGACCTTCATTATCTCTTCACTCGCACCGGTTGTGTACAACATCGTCATTATTGTCGTCACCATGATCTTCTCCGGTCAGCATCAGCTCTTAGCGCCGGTGCTCGGCGTAGTGGTTGGCTCGAGCGCAATGTTTTTTATGCAAACACCACTGTTCTTTGCCTCGACCTTTAGCTACAAGCCGATTCTCAAAATTACGAAGGGGCTGAAAGAGTTTTATCGATTGGTCCTTCCCCGACTCGTTACCGTTCTGGTCGCACAGATCGATGCCACAGTCGATCTTACACTCACCACGCTCCTTGCACCTGGATCATACGCCGTCTTCTACCTTGCACAACAAATACAGCTCCTCCCTGTCTCGATTATTGGAATCTCGTTCGGCCAAGCATCACTACCCTACCTGAGCGAGGTGTATCACGAAAAACGACACGAAGAGTTTCGAAAGATCATTACCGAATCAATTCTGAGTGTGCTCTTTCTGACGCTACCGATCGCCAGCTTCTTTATCTTTGCGCGAACGCCGTTAGTTCGACTTCTCCTGGGAGGTGAAAAGTTCGACTGGACAGCAACAGTTCAGACCGCATACACCGTTTCATACTTCGCGCTTGCCATACCTGCACACTCAATCTACTACTTCATCACTCGATGTTTTTATGCCTTCCTCGACAGTAAAACGCCGTTCTACTCGAGTGTTTTTTCTATCATCCTGAACGTCGTTCTCAGTCTCTTCTTCATTTTCGGACTCCATCTTCCGGTGTGGTCGCTTGCGTTTGCATTCGTGATTTCGATGGTTTCAAACGTCAGTATTCTCCTTTATAAGCTCGCAAAGAAAATCGAAGGATTTGAGAATCATATCTTGTTTGTCGAGTTATCAAAGATGCTCATGGTGACATTCCTCTCATCATTTTTTGCATACTGGCTCATGAAGATACTTGATGGGTTAGTGCTCGACACAAGCAGAACAATCAATGTCTTTTCGCTTCTCATGATTGTTGGGCTGAGTTTTACTGCGATGTATTTTTTCCTTGCGTGGACCTTTGGAATCCGCGAATCGTCGATGATCGTGGATCTGCTCGATAAAGCGAAACACTACAAGAAACGCGTTGTTGAAATTTATACCGATGTAGAATAATGTCGAACGAAACAAATCAAATTAAAGCGATCAAAGCGATACAAAAAAAACTTCTAGGAAAGAAGCTCACGTACAGTGAGATCTACACACTCATGGATGAAATCGCGCATGAACGATTAAGTGAGGTGCTCACAGCATACTTTGTGGCATCTTCGTTTAAGGAAGGGTTCTCCCCGGATGAGCTCTACTACCTCACGAAGGCGATGGTAGAAACCGGAACAAAGTTAGAGTTCGATGGGATTGTTGCCGATAAACACTCAACCGGAGGAATTGCGGGAACTCGTACCTCGATGATCATTGTCCCGATCATCGCCGCTGCTGGGTTCAAAATTCCCAAGACTTCATCTCGAGCCATCACGTCTCCTGCGGGAACAGCCGATGTTATGGAGGTGCTCGCTCCGGTCACCATTACACCGCGTCGTCTCAAACAGATCGTGGACAAAGTGGGAGGTTGCGTGGCGTGGGGTGGAAAGCTTGGCATAGCACCAGCGGATGATGTCATTATTGATGTTGAAGAAGAGCTCTCATTTGAGTCCTTCGATAAGATCATTGTCTCGATTATGGCGAAGAAAATTGCGGTCGGAGCGAACCATCTTGTGCTTGATATTCCGGTCGGTCGAACGATGAAGATCAGACATATCGAAGACGCTGAAAAGGTTGCGAATAAATTTAAGGCGCTTGGAAAACGATTTAATATGGATGTTTCGATTGACATCAACGAATCGTTGCAGCCATTTGGCAATGGTGTCGGACCGGTTCTCGAGGCACGTGACGTGATGTTTATTCTCGAGCAGCAAAAGGATCGACCTCTTGAACTCGAAGCAAAGGCGCTTCGTCTCGCAGGTCGGCTCCTCAACCTTTGTTATAAAACACAAAAATCAGACAAAAACGGTGAGGAGGAAGCACGACTCATCCTCAAGTCGGGCAAAGCGTTGGAAAAGTTTCGCGAAATTATCAAGGAGCAAGGTGGCAACCCAAACGTATCATCTCACTCGCTCAAACTTACATCACATAAACATGACGTAGCCGCTGGCAGAACAGGAAAGATAAAACATATCCAGAACTATAATCTCAACACCATCGCGCGCATCCTCGGTGCACCTGCGGATCAGCACGCAGGAATCTATATGCATAAGAAGGTTGATGAGATGGTTGAAAAAAATGACATCGTTATGTCATTCTATTCCAAAGATGCGCACAAACTAAAAGAAGCCATGGTAACATTAGAGTCGTTCCCTATCTATGAAATCGAAAAATAAAAGACTTGTAATCACAACGATATTTGCCCTTTCACTTCTCATAGGAGGAGCGTATTACTATGAAGGGACATTGCCGGTAGATAAGAATGATACCCAATCGCAAACCTTTGTCATTCCCCGAGGTGCAGGACTCAACGCAATCGCGAAAGACCTTGAGCGAGATGGGTTTATCCGGAATAAAATCGTGTTCATATTCCTCGTTAAACAGCTGGGAATAGAGAAAAATATTCAAGCAGGCGACTATCATCTTCAGAAATCGCTCCCTACCGCAGAGATTGCGAAGCGCTTGACAAAGGGTAGTCTGGATCGGTGGCTCACCGTTATCGAGGGCCTCCGAAAAGAAGAGATCGCAGAGCAGGTTGCGAGCAATCTGGGTATCTCAGCGGTAGAGTTTCTCTCCGAAGCCCAAGAAGGATATTTATTCCCGGACACATACCTCATTCCCCAGAAAGCAACTGCCGCAACTGTTATTTCCATAATGAATAATAATCTTGATGCAAAGTTCACGCCGGAAATGAAAGCAAAAGC
This sequence comes from uncultured Gammaproteobacteria bacterium, assembly GCA_964535635.1. Classification (GTDB taxonomy): domain Bacteria; phylum Patescibacteriota; class Microgenomatia; order UBA1406; family GWC2-37-13; genus CAZLQR01. The sequence continues at coordinate 28,933 of CAZHVF010000003.1, forward strand.
GAGGAAGAATGGGCTTACCGAAAAGCAGGTTCTTACGCTCGCCTCACTTGTGGAGAAAGAAGCACTGTTTGATGAAGATCGTGGTGAGATCGCAAATATTATGCTCAGACGCATCGAGGAAGGACACAAGCTGCAAATAGATGCAACGGTGCAGTATGCGCTCGGATATCAATCAGCAGAGAAGCGTTGGTGGAAGAAAGAAATTACCTTTGACGATCTTGAGGTCAACTCGCCGTACAACACCTATCAACATTACGGTATTCCACCGGGACCCATCTGTAGTCCAGGGAAAGCATCGATCGATGCCGTTGTCAATGCAACGTCTGATACTCCGTACCTCTTCTACATCCATGATCTCAATGGTCACGCACACTACGCGAGAAACTCAATTGAGCATCAGCGAAACATTGACAAGTACCTCAAATAAAACTGCATATTTCGTAGATCTTAGTTGCCCGATTTTATCATTACCAAAACATATACCACGGCTTGGTGGATTTAGGAGTGGTGATGGACTTAGGTTTCGTGGTCTTCTTGGCAGACTTCGCAGTCCTCTTGATTGTCTTCTTGGTTGGCTGTTTGATAGTGGTCTTCCTGGATGAGGTTGAAGGTGTGGATTGATAGATGGGAGAAGTGGTGGATGGTGAGTATGAGGAGGAGCTTTGTGCTTCCTTGACACTACTCCAGTCCCCCGGCATACACCCCTTTTGAGCTCTGACTTTGAAGGAGTAGGTTATTGAAGGATTCAGAGCATTGATAGACTGGGAGACAGCTCCATCGGCGTGTGAGATGGGGAGTTCAACTGAGTATCCTTCGGCAGTACTGTCTGTACCGTAGGAGATCAGGTAGGATGAGACAGAGTCTGAGAGTGGGGCGAAGTGAACGGTCGCGGTGGTACCTGATCGATCTACCTGAAACAGATCGGGAGCTGAGGCAACCTGATCATTACAACTTGGTGCTTCGGTTGTGGAGTTCTCTCCGTCTGGCTTGGGTCCTCCAGGGACAATAGTCATCGTGTACTGTTTGGAATCAGTGAAGGTACCCGCTACTCCGTTATCATCTAACATTGATACAGTGAAGGTATAGGTTCCTGCAGTTCTGGGACGTCCAGAGAGAATGCCAGTCGAGGAATCGATACCAAGTCCTTCTGGAATCTGACCTGAAGTAACTGAGAATGTTGTTGTTCCTTGAGAGTATGCATTGAGAGCTTCATGATACGGTTCATCGACGGACCCATTCGGAATCGTAGCGGTTAGACGTGCAAAATCAAAAATCATAATACGTGAGTTATAGTCATCGGGAAAGTAGAGACGACGATTTGCTGAATCAAACGCACCATTTCCTACATAATCAAAATATAATGAGGTCTGCGATGTACCAGAGCCGGAAGAGTCAAAGTCTGGCTGACCAACAATTCCAATCGCAGGCTCCCCATTCGTGATGTCGTTCACATCGAAAATAACAACCGCACTCCTTGAGTAGTCAAAGACATAGAGAATTTGATTAGTTCGATCGTACCCTAATCCTTCGGGACCCCACAGTTGACGATTGCTCTCAGCCGGATATTCATCCCCTGCACAGGTAAAACCGTAGCATCCGAGAACATTGGAAGCACTCATTCCATTACTCAGATTTGAAGTATTGTAGACGAGTACGTTTCCACACTGATAGTTTGAGACGAATAGACGGTGGTGATCTGGGTCAACAATGATCCCACCGTACGAAGATGGAATCTCATTTGCTGCGCAACCACCCGCACCGACAGAGGTAAAGTTCGTCGCCCCAATTACATAGCTTGCATCCATCCCATTGTGGATGTTCGCGGGAGAAACATCAAACACCATGACTCGATGATTATTATACGTGTCTAACACATACAACCGATCAGCGGTACCGTCGTATGCAAGACCGCCATAGTCGCTCTCCGCAAACCCATTGATCGTCGTATTACTTCCATAACTCGAAAAATCAGGTTGACCGATAACATAACTTGCGTCCATACCATTTGTTATTCCGTTACTGAGATCGAACACTAACACTCTCTGGTAGTCGTACAAATCCGTAACGAATAAACGATTATGTACCGGATCGTACTCAACCCCTCCCATATACTCCATGTAGTCGTAATTTTGAGAGCTACAACCGGTGTCGGTAAGAGTCGAACATCCAAGCACATTATCAGCGGTGTGGTCTATAAGGTTGTTATTGTCATCGAGATTGAACACAAGAACGCGGTAATAATAACCATCTATTACAAATAGTCGATGATGTATCGTGTCAATTGCGGTTCCCGATCCATTTCCATCACCGTAGATTCCCGTAGCGTTTGATTGTTGAGTCTGATTTGAATAGCCAGAAACGAAATCCTGTTGGCCAAACACCTGTACTGCGTCTTCATTGTTAACGATTGAACTGGCATCGAATTCAAGAACGCGATGGTTGTAGGTGTCGGGTACGTACAGATATCCGCCGGAAGAATCAATAGTAAGATTCCCCCACGGTTGATTGAATCCTTGCGCGGTGACATCGCTCGAACTTGAAGTGTAATCTGACTGCCCCAACACCGAAACTGCATCTTCGTTATTTACTATGGTTGCGGTGTCAAAGATGAGAATTCGGTTATTAGATGTATCAGCAACGAATAATTGACTAGCGCCTGCTCGAAATGCTATTCCCAATGGGGTTTGGAATCCTTTACTATTCGTATCCCCCGTACCTGTTGTAAAGTTTGCCTGTCCCAGCACCTTCACCGCATCCTCATTGTCGCTGATAGTAGATATATCAAACACAAGTACACGATTGTTCGCAGAGTCACAGACGAAGAGCAATCGGGAAACCGAGTCTATTCCAATACCTTCTGGACCGTTGAAACCCTTTGCATTCAAGTCAGAGGTGCTCGTGATGAAATCTGCCTGCCCGAGCACTTTAACCGCGCTCTCGTTATTACTAATCGTTGCGGTGTCAAATATGAGCACGCGATTGTTCTGCGTATCGGAAACGAATAGATTGTCTGCGGTTGGATCGTAGGTTAAACTCTGAGGATATTTAAACCCGTTTGCATCTGTGTGTGTTGAGATGGAGGTGTAATCTGGCTGACCAAGAACATAAACGGCGTCCTCGTTGCTGACAATAGTCGTTGTCTCAAAAACAAGAACTCGATTATTATTTCGATCAAGCACAAATAATCGATCGTGAACTGCGTCGTACGCTACGCCTATCGGACGATCAAACCCATGTGCACTTGTGAGACCGGTTCGTCCACCTCGGTCGATATATGAGTTAAAGTCGGGCTGACCGAGAACATAATCCGCAGTGCCGTCAAGAAATTGATTATCGGGGTTGAGATTGTAGACCACAACTCGGTTATTTGTATCATCTGCAACAAATAATCTGTGATGTACCTCGTCAAGGGCTACACCATGCGGATAGCTAAGCGTTTGACTCGTCGTGTACTCTCCATAAGCTCGTCCATTGGTAAAGTTAGGCTGCCCAATTACATCACTTGCCTCGTACGGAGTTACTGCATGGACAGGTGCTGGAAGTGTTGACAGAAACTGGACAAGGAGAACGACAAATGAAGATAGACAGATAATAACCGATCTGAGAACACGTCTCATGATAGATTCATTGTAGCAAAAAAGATATCCCTACTCGAGGGGTTGGGTGTCCTGCGAAGGAGCGCCTCTGCGAAGAATCTCGCGTGGTTTGGATCCCTCAGCGGGTCCTACGTACCCTGCTTCCTGAAGCTGGTCGAGAATTCGTGCAGCTCGTGCATATCCGACGTTGAGCTTCCGTTGTAAGAGCGATGCGGATGCCTTATCGGTTTGATTGATGAGATCGAGTGCTTGATTGAAGAAGGGATCTTGATTCCCTCCACCAGAGCCAGAAATTGCACCTCGCCCACCGACATGACTTGGTCCAGCTTGTTCAGTGATCTCTTGGGTATAGTGCACAACTGGATTCTGATTTCGGAGGAACGTCACTAGCTCCTGCACTTCTTTTTCGGTTACAAACGGGCCCTGAATACGTCGTGGTTTTGCCTGATCCGGTGGAAGATACAACATATCTCCGCGTCCAAGAAGCTTCTCTGCGCCTGGGGTATCGATGACAACGCGAGAATCTACGAGTGACGAAACATTGAACGCTACGCGTGTTGGAATGTTTGCTTTCATGAGACCGGTGATCACATCAACAGAAGGTCTCTGAGTAGCAAGGACAAGATGAATTCCGACCGCACGGGCCATCTGTGCGATTTTGGTGATCAGGTCCTCAGCATCTCCAGGCGCATGCATCATGAGATCGGCGAGCTCGTCGATAACAAATACAATGTACGGTTTCTTCTCCACGTTGGGCATCTCGTTGTAAGCCTCAAGATTACGCGCATGTGCCTTTGCAAGAATCTCGTACCTTGACTTCATCTCGGCAACCGTCCAGTTGAGCGCCTTGATGATCTTATCCGAGTCAACGATTACCTCGGTCATCAGATGGGGAATTCCATTGTAGATAGAAAGCTCGACTCGCTTTGGATCGACGAGGATCAATCGCACTTCTTCTGGCTTGGTGCGGAAGAGCAGTGTTGAGATCCAGGCATTAAGCATCACCGACTTACCGGAACCAGTCGTACCTGCAATGAGCGCGTGTGGCATTTTTCCAAGGCTCGCCGCCTGCGGATTCCCGGACACATCCAGTCCCATCGGTACCAAGAGCGGATCCGTGTTGTTCTTGAAGACTGGATCATTCAACAGTCGCTTTAGCGTTACAACCTCTGGACGATTATTCGGAATCTCGATTCCAACCAACGATCGACCAGGAATTGGCGCTTCGATACGAACCTGACCGGTTGGTGCTGCGAGCGCGAGTGCGAGATCATTAGAGAGTGCGGTGATCTTAGACAGCTTTGTTCCTTGGGTAATCTGGAGAGCGTACTGGGTAACGGTCGGTCCACCGTTTACTTCATCGATTCGAGCTCTGATACCAAAGCTCCCGAGTGTGTCCTCAATCGTCTGTGCATATTTTTTAGTATCGCCTCGATCGGCTGCCTGCTGTGATACTTCGCGAAGCAAACTCATCGGAGGATAGACCCAGGTCTGATTGTTCACACCCATCGGTCGCATCATCAGATCTTTATCGGCCATCTCAACCGTTGCTGGACTGGTCTTCTGAACAGGCTCTGGCTTTGCGGGTTTTGTAAACAGATTTGGAAATGATCGCGCCGGTTTGGTAAGGTCCTGAATAAAGGTGTCTTGCTTTGCCGGCTGTTCCTTTCCTTTTTGCTTCACCTCTTTCTTCCCGCTCAACAACTCACGGAATAGATGCTGCCGAACAAACACCACCGCACCTTTTCCTAACGCAAAAATAAACATCATAAATGCATCGACCGAAGTATCGAGTAAGAGGACGATGCCGATAACAAAGGTGATGAACAGAATTGCAAATGTTCCTGCGGCAGTAAAGTCGACGGTGAGATTGTCGCTCATGAATCTCCCCCATTCGCCTGCTCGTGTACCTGCAACCAATGCCGCGTACACAAGAACCAGACCAATTGAAACATTCGGCTTGATAAGCTTCATTCTCTTCGTGCTAAAAAACTGCGCAGCGAGCGCAAACATTACAAATGGTGCGACAAAGGCGAGGGAACCGAGTCGATCTTTTGCTAACGAAGCGATCATCTGGAGGTATTCGCCGCCTTGATCAAAGGGAAGTAACGAATCGAAAAAAGAAAGAAGGAGAACACCACCACCAAGAATAAAGAACATGCCAAACATGCTCCCAACCGATTTGTTGCCTACCTTGAACAGCTTTTTCTTCCGACCCATGTAGATTCCATTGTATACTGTCGGACTCAAGATGTGCAAGCCTCAGTCAGACTCTGCATCTCGAGTCGTTTGAATTCGATCATATGCGTATCGTATCGGATAGTACCCATCCGCTAATCCGAGCACATAGGCAAGTGAGCTTTGTTTATTGTCGTCCAAAATAGCAACACTAACTGCGTCGCTCTCAGGAGCTCTCATTCGGTCGAGTACAAACCGGAAGGCTTCTTCATCGCGACAAAGAAGTTGCTCGAGTCGAGTCATGGCATACCCTGCCACTTCGGGAGAATCTGTCGTGGGGTGAACACCAACTACTTTAGCTCTGAATCGAGTATACATTGCTAAGTCTATGCTCTCCACAGCTGGAATGATCATCTTCCTTCTCTGGGCTGTTTGCTGGACCATATCTGCAGCCATCGAAACTCCAAGTGAATAGAGATGTGAAGAGCCGTCTCCGCGAGTATAGAACTCTCCACAAACTTGATTCTGAAAGGCGATCAAACGTGCGGACTTTTGCTTATCGAGACTCAAAACTCCTACCAACCAACGATTCAAGACTTCATTCTTGTCATTAAACATACAATAACGGACGAAGCCAGCTGTCAACTCGACTTGCTTGAGTGCAAGCGGAAATAACGAGTGTGATGGGTGACCTTCACGTTCTTTCATAGAATTCTTTGCTTAGTTGCTCTGGACGCGAAGGTCATAGGCAATTCGTAATGGTTGGACGGTCTGAATGATACCCATCTGCACATGCGATCGAACGTACTTTCGCAGTTCGTGATCAGGATGAGGGAGTTGACCGATGACATGCGCAGTGATCTGTAGAGTAGGAAAAATAAACTCTGAGTTTGCATTATAAAATGTCTCAAAAAACTGAGCTCTGCCGTGGGCATATACATCATGACTTGGGTTATTCCCCGGTATCATAAATTTCTGCTCTTGAGCGGTCGCGATTTTACAGTGTTCATCGGTAACAACGGGCATCGGGATACCCTTCATCTCGCAGATTCGTCTAACGACTTCATGGACTGTAACCGAGGCAAATCGGTATGGATTTAGGAGTCTACTGATAGGATCTGAGTGACTAAAGTGTCTTGGAAAGGCATTCACGGTCAAATAGTCGTAGAGTGTGGGGTTTACGGTTTTGAAGGCTTCAAGAGCTTTCATGACTCCTGAAAGATCGTCACCATGAAGTTCATCGATCCAAGCGGATGTGACATCCTCGAACTGCTTTCGATCAAGCGGAAACAATCCGAGTGGTGAACCATCTTTTCTTTCTTTCATAATTGGTTATTATATCAAATACTATAAGCTATATCAAACAGCCTTGTGAACATCCAACATGGATTGGAGCATCCGGTAAGCTTATATTGAACAAAGTACTTCCAAGAGCTATAATATCCACACTATGAGTCGCGTAGAAGGAAAACGACCACCAATCAAACCGGGTAACGCTCGTCCGAAGGACGCTCAAGCTGGATTTACCAGAAGAGAACTGATCACCGACATTGGGTTACCGATCGCGAGCGGTCTTGCGCTCCTCGCCGTTGGTGGATGGGCTGGATATCGCCGACTCACCGAAAAAAATCCTACAACAACTCAACCTCCCAGATCTATCGATGAAATTGAGACTTCGCCACTTGTTGACGGTTGGAGAGATGAGCTCGTGAACGCGGTAGCTATGTTGGTGTCCGAAGAACTTGATACCACATCCTCGGCGGACAGATTAACGTCTGGAATTGTCTTTGTTAATGGGAATGAGTATCTCTCGAAAATCCAAGAAAGCTATCAAAGATCTCCAGAACAAGATCTCCCGGGTTGGAATCCGCCATTCACTGTTTCACTCCCTGGAGGACAGACCATTATTAATACTGATGCAGTGTCGGAGTTTGCTCAACAGTATGCAGGTGACGAGCTCCTTGAAGGTCGCTCCGCTGAAGCGGTTGTTCTCCGATCACTACTTACCGAGAATATGATCCTTACGGTATTACATCAGGACGAATATGATTTCTTCGGATTTAATATGGGTTCGGGCTCGATCAGTCTTACGAATATTGATCAATTTAAAGACTTTCGGTTGCAAGCAACGAGAGCCGACGGATCTCAGGTGTTTCTCCACGGTCTCGATACGGTATTGGCACAAGCCATAGCAGAAATTATAACTCAGAGGATAGGATACCAACACCCACTTTTATCTGATCAGAGCCATACAGAAAGCGAGCTCTTTACTAAGGTAGTGGACGCTGCAGGTATTACTGATTCCGAACTCAAAGAACTGGCAGTAGGGAAGCGATCGATGGAGTGGTTGCTCGAAAAAGTACAGTCATCGGTAGAGAATGAGGAGTTCTTAGACGATCCAATACGATCGTATGATCAGTCGGTGTACGCACTCGCAAGTTTTGCACTTCTGCATGAAGGGATTATCACGCTGGATGATGCACAGAATCTCCTCTTCGGTGAAACAGGCCTCGATATACGATCTGACGACTAGTCGTTATTCGATCTCGATGCGAGGTCGTCGTGAAGCTCCTTGGGATGGTCCTCGTTGATCACGATCTCCATGGCTATGACCATGGCTTCGACCGTGGGACGATCGACCGAAACCTCCTCGTGATCCACCTCTTCCTCCACCTCGATCGAATCTTCGTGGTGGACGGTCACTTCCCTGTTCTTCAGAGAAGTCCATGGTGGACTCACCGGTTCCGCTTCCTCCTGAAAGAAGTTCAAGATTTACACGGCCCTGTTGGTCAATTTGGTAAACGCGTACACGTACTTTATCACCAATATTTACGACTGCGGATGGGTCTTTGACAAATCCCTTACCCATCTTTGAGACGTGAACCATTCCCTCTTTGCCGGGGAGAATCTCTACAAATGCGCCGAATGGTAGCATTCGCTTCACCTCTCCGTCAAACTCTTCGCCCTCCTGTACCTCTCGAACCATGTTCTCGATGTACGAAGTGGCTGACTCAACCTTATCTTTATCGATACCCGAAACAGAAACAACACCCGAGTTATCAACATTAATGTCAACACCGAACTTTGCGATCAAGTTTCGAATGTTCTTACCACCGGGGCCGATGATCTCACCGATTTTTTCCTGTGGAGGAGTAAAGACCTTCACCTTTGGTGCAAACTCGGAGAGCTCGCCACGTGGACGATCGATTGATGCGGTCATCTTCTCAAGAATCGAGAGTCGAGCCGTCTTCGCCTTCTCAAGAATCTCAACAATCATTGCATCGGTAAGGCCATTGTTCTTTACATCAAGCTGCATGGCAGTAACGCCCTCAGCTGAGCCGGTGACCTTGAAGTCCATATCGCCACCAAAGTCTTCGATACCCATGATATCGGTAAGAACCACATATTCTGAGTCGGACTTATAGATCAGACCCATCGCGATTCCAGAAACCGGAGCTTTGATTGGTACTCCTGCATCCATGAGTGCTAAGGTCGATCCACAGGTCGACGCCATCGAGGTTGATCCATTTGAGGAAAGAACCTCAGAAACAACGCGAATGGTATAGGGAAATGCTTTCTTATCTGGAAGCACTGGTTCGATCGCCTTTTCAGCAAGCGCACCATGTCCAATTTCTCGTCGTGATGGGAACCCCATTCTTCCAACCTCCCCTACAGAGTAAGGAGGCATGTAGTAGTGATGAATGTAGTGCTTTGCTGCTTCACCTTCTGGGCTCTCGATCAACTGTTCAAGACTTGGTGATCCAAGTGTCACAATTGAAAGTACCTGGGTATCTCCTCGTTGAAATACTGCGGAACCGTGTGTTCGTGGCAGGGTCGAGGTTTCGACGGTAATCTTTCGAATTTCATCCGGTTTTCGACCATCGGCACGTACCTGTTTAGTGAGAATCTTCTCTCGCATTGCCTGCTTGAGGAGATAGTCGATTGCTTTTGCGATCGCTTTTTTCTCGGTGAACTCAGGATACTTCGCCATCACGTCGTCGATCAGGCCATTGAGCATTCCGCCGTTATCGAACTCTTTCTGAGCTTTCTGCTCATTAATCTGATCGAGCTCTTTGGAGAACTCCGACTTCAGAATGGTCTCAATTTTCTTATCGACTCCTCCAGCTGGCGCCTCCATCTTTGGATGTCCAACCGCAGCTCGTACCTTTTCGAGGAATGCGATGATCTTATTGTTTTCTTCTTTTGCGATCTTTATTCCTTCGATGACCACAGACTCAGGAAGTTGTTCTGCCTGGGTCTCGATCATGACAACCTTTTCGTTTGTTGAGGTCACCATCAGATCAAGTGCGGAAAGTGGCTGTTCGACCTCGGATGGATTCACGACGTAAGAGCTTTCCCCATTGTTCTTTACATATCCTACGCGCATGGTGCTGAGCGGACCATTCCATGGCAGCGATGAAACATGGATTGCGGCTGAAGTCGCGATTGCTGCAACGATCTCAGGTGAGTTTTCTCCGTCAATCGAGAGCAACGTATTCACAATCTGAATGCTTTTTCGGAGTTCCTTTGGGAAGAGTGGTCGAGCACCTCGATCAATGAGTCGACCGATTAATGCAGCGTCGTCTGAGGCTTTTCCTTCACGCTTTACCCAACGAGAACCTTTAATTCTTCCTCCTGCGTAGAGTTTTTCAACATACTCTACCTGAAGCGGAAGGTAATCAATGGTCTCAGGTGCATCTGCAATGTTTAAGGTGGTGAGCACAACGGTTTCACCAAGTGAGGCGTAAACTGCGACGTGTGATGCTTGTGCTAACTTTCCAAACTGTAAGGTGAGTTTTTGACCCGCAACGTCGATTGAGTCTTCAAAAAATTTCATAAATTTGGTATTAGGAGATCTGATGAGCTTCTTCTATTATTCTACAGTATTTTACTTCTTGAGGTCGAGGCTTCCAATAAGCGACTTATATCGTGCTTCGTCAAGTTTCTGGAGGTAATTAAGAATTCGTCTTCGTTTTGCAACAACTTTTAATAGTCCCCTTCTCGAATGGTTATCCTTCTTGTTCTGATTCAAGTGATCAGCAAGACGGTCAATTTTGTAGGAAAGCAACGCAACCTGAACCTCAGGAGATCCGGTGTCGCCTTTCTTCTGTGCGAATTTTTCAATGATTGCTTGTTTTTCTTTTGCTTCGTCGGAGCTGTGAACAGGTGCAACCTTTGGTTGTTTTGCCTGCTTTGCTGGCTTTTCTACCGCCTTCACTTCTTTTTTGACTGCGGTTTTTTTAGGAGCTACTTCTTTTTTGACTGCTTTTTTTGCAGGAGTTTTTGAAGCTGTTTTCTTTGCTTTCATAATCAATATGTATATATTATACGGGGAAGTTGTTATTATTTCAACAAGAGGTCATATGGCGAGATACATTGCACTTGCGATTCTTCTGGTCGGAGGAGGGTATATGATTTTGTTTGTACGCCCTCAGAGCGCTCTTGTTGTTGGATGTTTTATTGCGCTCTTTCTTTGTATTACCTACGTCTCCGCCCTTATTATAACGAACCGAACGAGTATTGCGATTCTTGCGGGACTTGGAATCTCAGGAATCCTGGGAATGAACTACCTTATCGGATTCAATCTCATCAACACCATTCTTCTAGCTTCGTTTATAATGGGAGTCGGACTGCTGACGGCGAAACATCATGAGTAACCCCTATTACATCACATCGACACTCCCCTACGTGAATGCCGATCCACACATCGGATTTGCACTCGAGATGGTGCAGGCAGATGCCATAACACGACTCAAACGACTGCAGGGATTTGACGTCGTCTTTAATACTGGCACCGATGAACACGGTCTCAAGATCTACCAGAAAGCTCAGGAACAGGGAGTCGATCCCCTCACATATTGCGATTCCTATGCAAAAAAATTTGAGTCGCTGAAAGAGGCATTGAGTCTGAGCTACACACACTTTATTCGAACGACCAATCCAGATCACAAAAAAGCAGCGCAGGAATTTTGGAAACGATGCGCAGACAATGGCTATATCGACAAAAAACTGTACAGCATAAAATACTGCGTTGGCTGCGAGTTGGAGAAGACCGATTCAGAGCTCGAAGATGGCGTATGTCCACTCCACCCGAAGATGAAGCTCCAGATCTATGAGGAGGAAAACTACTTCTTCAAGTTCTCTGCATTTCAAGAACGTCTTCTGAAACTCTATGACGAGAACCCTACGTTTGTACAACCAAACTTCCGGCTTCAGGAAATTCGCAACTTCGTATCAGGTGGTCTCGAGGACTTCAGTATCTCTCGACTCAAGAAGAAAATGCCATGGGGGATTCCGGTACCCGGAGATGATGATCATGTGATGTATGTCTGGTTCGACGCTCTTATTAACTATATCTCGACACTTGGATGGCCTCACGGCACCGAAAACTTTTCGCGCTACTGGCCAGGCGTACAGATTGCAGGTAAAGACAATCTTCGACAGCAGTCGGCAATGTGGCAGGCAATGCTGATGGCAGCAGGTCTTCCCGCATCAAAAGAAATTATCATTCATGGGTTTATCACATCTGAAGGGCAGAAGATGAGTAAAAGTCTCGGGAATGTGGTGAATCCATATGAACTCGTGAAGGAGTTTGGCACCGATGCGGTTCGCTACTATCTGCTGCGCGAGATCCCAACCTTTAACGACGGCGACTTCTCAACTTCGAGATTTCATGAACTGTACAACGCAGACCTTGCCAATGGGCTCGGAAACCTCGTTGCGCGCGTCGCCCGCCTTGCTGAAAATGCTCGGTTTGAGACAGAGCGTCCAACCACTGTTTCGACCGAGGTTGCACGCGAGGTCGAACGGTACCAGTTTTCACACGCATTAGCTGCCATTTGGGATCGGATTAACGCCTGTGATGTCGAGATTAACAAAGTTGAACCCTGGAAACTACCAGAAGGAGACGAAAAACGCGCCTTCCTCACAAAACAAATTCAGCAGATTCTTCAGATTGCATTCGACCTCCGCCCGTTCTTACCAAAAACGGCAGACATAATTGAGAAAGCGTTTTCTAACTCGGTAACCAAACCTGAAGCTCTTTTTCCTCGACTTTCCAAAGTCTGATACAATAATCCTATGTCCGAACATCCACATCATCGGCTTCATAAACGAGTGATTCACAGGGTGAAACAGTTTTCACGTAACCAGTGGATTGTGGTCGGCACGGTTGCATTTTTTTTAGCGGTTAGCTATTTCTTCGTCTTTAAGGATCTTCCCAACCCAGCGAATCTTGCAAACTACAAAGTGATTCCCCTTGCGACTCACATCCAAGATCGGAATGGAAAAACGCTGTATGAAATCTACAATGAGCAAAAACGCACCCCGATAAAACTGAAGCAACTCCCCCCATATGTATATCAAGCATCGATTGCGATTGAGGATAAAGATTTTTACCGTCACGGTGGTATCTCGATCTTTGGAGGGATCGCCCGCGCTATTAAAGACATTATTCTGACGCGATCTTTGCAGGGAGGATCAACCATCACGCAGCAACTGGTGAAAAGCGCGCTCCTCTCACCGGAACGAACCATCCAGAGAAAGATAAAAGAAATCGTACTTGCGGTCTGGACAGAAAAACTGTTCTCGAAAGATCAGATCTTGGAGCTATACCTCAATCAGGTCCCGTACGGAGGTTCTGCATACGGTGTTGAGGAAGCAGCGAAAACAATCTACAACAAGCCGGCAAGCAAACTATCAATCGATGAAGCGGCGTTACTCGCTGGTCTTCCCCAAGCTCCATCCCTTTACTCTCCATATCTGAATCCTGAGTTCGCAAAGAAACGAAGAGACAGTGTACTGAAGTCAATGTATGAGCAGAAATATATTACTCAGAAACAATATGAAGGTTCGCTCGCCAAGCCGGTGAAGGTACGGGCACCAGAGACCTCGATCAAGGCACCGCACTTCGTTTTTTATGTCAAAAGCCAACTTGAAAAACAGTACGGGATCAAGACAGTTGAAGAAGGTGGACTGAAGGTTGTTACTACTCTTGATCTTGATATTCAGGAGGAGGCAGAAAAGATTTTAAAGGATGAAATTAAAAGTCTGGCGTATCTGAATGTTGGCAATGGCGCCGTGCTCGTTACGCGACCACCGACCGGCGAGATTCTCTCGATGGTAGGATCGGTCGATTACTTTGCAACGGGATCGGGTGCATTCAACGTAACTACTGCACTTCGCCAACCTGGATCTTCGATTAAACCCTTGAACTATGCGGTTGGTATTGACCGAAAGCTTGTTACCGCTGCATCGATGTTTCTCGATGTACGAACCTGTTTTCCATCACCAGAGAAACCGTACTGTCCGGTGAACTATGACGGATCATTTCACGGAGCGGTTCCCCTCCGTCTAGCGCTTGCCAATTCCTATAACATACCGGCGGTCAAAATGCTTGCACTCAATGGGGTAAAAGAGTTTGTCTCCTCTGCGTCGGCGTTCACCATAACCACATTGAAAGACCCGGATCGTTATGGTCTCTCGCTCACGCTCGGTGGCGGTGAAGTCCGAATGACCGAGATGGCACAGGCATTCTCGGCATTCGCAAACCTTGGAAAACCTCGCGAACTCAACAGTATACTAAAGGTGACCGATCGAAACGGAAAAGTACTCTATGAATTCAAAGATCCGAACTTTAAGCAAGATGTTCGAAAACCACTGCGTGACCCACAGATGCTCAGCATCCCGGGAAAACGGGTGATCTCTCCTGAGACATCGTTCATCATCTCACATATTTTGCTCGATAACTTTGCCCGAAGCCAAGCGTTTGGAACGAGTTCCGAGCTCGTCATACCGAAGCGCACCGTCTCGGTTAAAACAGGAACTACCGATGATAAAAAAGACAACTGGACGATCGGGTATACACCAAACTTCCTTACTGCGGTCTGGGTTGGAAATAACGACAATACTCCGATGAATCCATACCTCACCTCAGGAATCACCGGCGCTGCGCCCATATGGAATCAGGTCATGAGCTATGTTCTCAAACCACAGACCGATCTTCCCCCACGAAAGCCGGCAAACGTCGTTGGGCGACAGGTTTGTTGGAATACCGGCGCCGCGACGCAGAACCCTGATGGAAGTGGCGCATCATGTCAAACACGATTTGAGTATCTGATTCGGGGCACGGAACCGGTTGCACTTACGACAAAACGGGAGATGGTTTGGGTGACGAAAGACAGTGATAAACTTGCTCGAGAAGGAGATCCAAACACCGAGCTGAAAGAAAAAACAATCATGTCCGATGCATACTCACGCTACTGCGTAGACTGTGCGGGAGATCAGCCACAACCAACACCCACACCATGATATGACGACTCCTTCTGAAAAAGCACTTGGTATGATTGCTCCGCTCGCCGATACATCGAGTCGGCGCGCTGCGCTTTCTGAGCTCATCGGTACAACTACAGAAATAAGAAATGGTCTCCGCGTAAACAGTGCAGAAGTCACGACAAACGAACTCCTTAGACATAAGCTCAGCAGTCCGATCCTTCAGACGAAACTCACCGATCGTGATTTTTTAGCAAAACTTGGTGGTGATGCGCTGGTGCAGGATATGAAAGAACTCCCCACGACTGTTCGTACGATTGGATTTCCGGGTTTCGAAGTTTCGAACTGGCCGGCAACCGTTGGTCAACTCTATGCCACAACCTTAACAACGATGGGAGATGGATTGCTCCCATTCGTCTATGGATTTGACGATACGGGATTGGGGCGGATTGAGCGTTCACTCGTGCCCCTCTTTGAACAAAGTCTCACCAATCCACAGTTTCAAGAAGACACCGTTGCCATTCAAGAGTTTCTTGCACTCCTACAAGCGCGGCGAATTCCCCCACTCGTCGTTGTAGGTGGATTGGGGAAAGTTACGGGTGGCGACTTATCTCAAATTCCTATCGGGGAGTTACCTACGTTGGTCCGTTCAGGTATGAAAAATACCGCCTCTGATATGAGAGCAAACTCTATAACACTATCAGAACATGAAAGAAACGAAGCCTATCTCCAAACATGGATCGGTGCATTGCAAAAACTCCATTCGGACCTACAATAATAGCTACTTACAGATCGAAAAAAGTCTTTGCGCGAACCTCATCCGGAAGATGATCTCGAAGCCACTGCGCATGACCCTGCGTTACCTCGTAGCCTTGAGTTCGGAATACCGTTAATGAGGTTTGAGGAAGTGCCAGGAAGGTTTCAAATCGAGCGATCCCGGACATCAACTCCTGAATGTGTACCGGGACGGTGAATTCTTGATCCGGATTACTCTTCACAAGATCTATGTACTCTTCCATCATTTCGCTCGTATATCGTGGCTTGTGAAGATTTCGACCAATGGAAAATATCACCCCAGGATGATCGCTCGCAACATCGACGAGATCCTGTGGGCTCATCTGATAACTCTCGCTCCCGAATAAGCCAGCGTTCAGCATGAACGGTGCTTCGGGAACGATTTGCATCACCTCACGAACTGATCCGTCATCCTTACAATCATATTTGATCGCCTTCGGTATTTCCGAGAAGGCCAGTCGTCGTTGAAGAAAGGCTGGATCGGCGTCACTTCGGTCACCTTTGTCATGGCCGATATACAGTCCGCGCTCGTCATCATACCGAAAGTCGAGCTCAACAAACTTTATTTCTGGAGAGTCAAAAAAATAATCGAGTTTTGCTCGAGAGTTCGCCCGGTGCACCCACCGAACGTCGCACGGTCGGCTAACCTCAAGAAAGTCGAGCATTGCCTTCATCCGTTGTCCGTAAACAACATCGACCTGGGTTGGCGACTCGAGGAACGCGTGTAACGAGTCTGTATCCGCGGCAACAATCCCTTTTCCGCTCTCAGACAACAGAGCACCGCCAAAAACTGCGGCAAGTGATCCTTGAATGAATTCTCTGCGGGTGAGTACTCTTTCAGATCCCATTCACGGATTATAGCAAGCTTTCCATCGAAGCAATTAATGATTGGAGACTGATTCTAAAATAATCTCTTGGGAAGGTAAAACTTTGTAGCTCGCCGCAGAGTCGAACTGCGAATGAACGCTTATGAAACGTCCGTTATAACCGTTTAACTAGCGAGCCATGAATATCCTATTATACTAAATACTCGATCCTATATACTTGATCTATGGATCTCTCTGTTATTTTGGTTTCGTACAACACCGCACAGATCACCAAAGAATGCATCGAATCGATCATTGCTTCTCTTTCACAGAGCACCATCAGATACGAAATTGTGGCGCTTGATAATAATTCTTCTGATGACAGCGTCGCGCAGTTGAGCAGTCTCTCGAAAAAGTACAAACAGCTTCGTGTAATTGAAAATCATGAAAATATTGGATTTGGACGTGGAAATAACAAAGCTGTTGCTCAGGCACGTGGAACATATGTTCTCCTTCTCAATACCGATACCGTCGTTCTCAATACGGCCATTGAAAAACTTTATATGCATGCAGTTCAACATCCAGATCATCATTTTGTTGGCGGTAAACTACTTAACAAAGATCAGTCTCCTCAACCGTCGTGTGGACCGTATTACAGCCTCCCTATTATTTTTGCGGCGCTCTTTCTCCGTGGCGACTACTGGAATGCGTCACGGTTTTCTCCAACAAAAACTGAGCGAGTAGACTGGATGTCGGGAGCCTGCATACTCACCAAAAAAAGTACCTTTGAGGACCTCGGTGGATTTGATGAGGGCCAGCGCGTCGTTGAGCGACGTGCCCTCGGTCGGGAACGAGTCGTACGCGAC
>CAZHVF010000004.1:0-45359 GCA_964535635.1 uncultured Gammaproteobacteria bacterium
AAGTCCCCTCGGTTGAGCAAAACCACTCTCAGGCAACCTTTACGAAAAAGCTCACTAAACAAGATGGATTTATTTCATTTTCAGAACTAGAGAAGCAAATAGCAAGCAACTCCTCTCTCCTATTCAACAAGTTTAGAGGTCTATATCCATGGCCAGGCATCTGGACGATCTTCCCTATCAGTGAGATCTCCGGTAACGGAGATCGGGTTGAGAAGCGCCTCAAGATCACCAAGATGCATCTGGAGAACGGGAAGCTTGTGATCAAAAAAGTTCAACTTGAAGGGAAGAATGAGGTGGATTTCGAACAGTTCCAATCTGCGTACCGCGCCTCGTTTGATGGTTAGATCACGCCGCGTAGTATCTGCTCTCGGAGCGTTGCAACATACCGTTCTATCGTGTAGACATTATGAAATGTTGCGATGGTATACCCGAGGAGTTCACGCTGTTTGAACAGATGATGGAGATAGGACTTTGAAAAGGACCTGCACGACCAACAGTCGCAGTTGGCATCGATTGGTTCCTGTGAGTTCCGATAGATAGATTTCTGAATGTCGATTGGTTCGGTACGATCGCCATTCCACTGATAGATCTGGCCGATCCGGGCAATTCGCGTTGGCTCGACACAGTCGAAGGTGTCGATTCCATAGGAAATAAGGTCTTTGAGATCATCAATATGCCCCACTCCAAGCAAATGTACCGGCTTCTCTGCAGGGAGAAATTCAGAACACCAGCGAACCTGTTCTCTCATTGCCTCCTTTGTTTCCCCGACCGATACTCCACCGATCGCTACCCCATCAACATCTCTGGAAGATATGAATCGGGCAGATTCCTTTCGTAGATCTTCAAACTGTCCCCCTTGAATAATCCCATAGAGGTGTTGATGCTCATTTACCCCATAGGAGATACAGCGATCGAGCCAGTCGTGGGTACGAATCATCGACTTCCTCGCGTAGTCGTGGGTTGCGTCAAGATACGTACATTCATCAAAGGCCATGACAAGGTCTGCACCAATTTCACGCTGGAACTGCATCGATGTTTCCGGACTAAATTCGACGAGCTGTCCATCGTGTACCGAGCGAAACTTAACACCGTCCTCCGATATCTTTACCAGAAGTGGCTCCTCTTCGGAGTCCCCGCGTAATTTACTCTGTCGGCGTGTTGTTTTACCGAGCGAAAATACCTGAAATCCACCAGAGTCAGACATCAGCGGCGTCGGTAGTTTGGAGTAGGTATGAATTCCGCCAGCATCTTTGATGATATTTGTGCCGGGGTGGGTGACGAGATGGTAGGTATTTACAAACATAAGTTGAACCTGCATATTTGGGATCATCTCGGGTGGAATTCCCTTGAGCGTGCCTTTTGTTGCGCAGGGAACGAAGGTGGGAGTTTGTATCAAGCCATGCGAAGTTTGGATTGTCCCAACGCGAGCTTTTGATTTTTTTGATCGATGATGAACCGTGAAAAATGACATACTGCATTATACCGTACCACTGAAGGATTGCTCAGCGCGAGAAGAGTTGTTTGCAGTGTTCGAGTCCTTGTGCTTGAACCATATTATTCGCTTCGGTTCTGAGTACTCGCTGTACACAGTCATTGTACGTAGCGTCTCTCCGTTGATTCGGTGTAATCGAGACATTGGTGGGTCCTGAGGTGGCGTTTTGCAAATTGATTTGAATCTGATCGATTGTATTTGGCACGGTAACAGCGTTCCCTTGTTGATGCCAGACCGGGGATGATTGAGTTAGCAAAGCAAGCGCGATCGCAAGAATTACGAGGAGCGCTGTGACAGCGAGGAGCGCCTTCCTTCTGGTTTGAGTATCTGATCGACGGATCCCCATAGGTACAGCATACTCGGTAATGGTTCAAGAGTCGAGCGTATGAGTGACTACAGAACAACACCCTGTCATTCTGATTGCTCCCAACAAGCGATTACTTATACATCGAGCGCACCTGGAACAGGAAGTAGAAGCTGATGACGGCTGTCAACAGAGCCCCAACAACATTGAGTGCGACGACTGAACCTGCGATTGAGACGAGGTTCGAGTAAAAGAGCAGGTTCCACCCACTCTTTTTTCGCTTAAAGAGTCCTGGGAGTGCAACCACCTCAAAGACTAATGACGCAAGGCTGAACAATGTACCTACCGTAAATGCTGCGGCATTCGCTCCACCAAGTACTGCGAACGGAGCGAGAAATGCGCCGAGACCAATCGCGGCAAGCAAAACAGGAAGCGAGAGAACCAGCATAACAACCATTACCCACGGTCCATACTGGACAAGAACCTCTTTCACTCCGTCAGGGAGCTGGAAAGGAGCTTTTTTAACGAAGTACTCATTGAGAGTAGCTTCAAGGTTAGCGAGAGAAGCTTTTTGTTGTGTTGCCATAAGCATCATGTTAGATTACCGTAAAATGCTTGTCAAGGGTATTTCGTATATAATTTCAGATACCTATGTTCGATACTCACTGTCATCTCAACTTCGGTGCGTTTGACCAGTCGATTGATGCCGTTGTGGCACGAGCGCGTGAGCAAGGGGTCACCGAGATTATGATCCCGAGCACAAATATCGAGACCTCAAATAGAGCCGTCGAGATTGCGAAACGACATGAAGGCGGTGGACTACTCTGTGCGGTTGGCATCCACCCCCATCATGTCTTTGAGTTGAAGGAGCACAGTGAACAGATCGAGTGTGACCTCGAAATTATCCAGTCGCTCCTTTCAGAGACAGTTGTGCGGGCTGTTGGTGAGGTCGGTCTCGACCGGCATTACTACAAGAGTACGAAGTACAGTGCCTATCAAATCGACCAAGAGTTTATGAAGGTACAGATTCTAGTCTTTCGTCGGCAGGTCGAGATGGCGGTGAACAATTCAAAAAGCCTAATCCTTCATAACCGCGAGGCACGAGACGAGTTTCTTCGGACGCTCTCGACCGTTTGGAGTTCGAAGCTCGAAGGGCGAACGGTCTTTCACTGTTGTGAACCGAGTAAGCAGTTGCTTGCCTACGCAACAGAACACAATATTATGATTGGTGTCGATGGAGATGTGACTTATTACAAAGAAAAACAGGACTTTGTACGATCTATTCCCCTTGAGATGTTGGTACTTGAGACCGACGCCCCCTTTCTTTCACCTGAGCCATTTCGATCGCAACCTCGGGAGACACGTCCACCAAATGAGCCAGCAAACATCCCACTTATTGCCCAGAAGATAGCCGAGTTAACCGGTCGGTCAGTGGATGAGGTGACGCGACAAACGACCGAAAACGCGCATAAGCTTTTTGCCCTAACGCATTCCTAGTTGCTGTATTCGATGCAAGTTCCTCCATGGCCTTTGCCACCTTATCTGCTTGATCCGGATGAACAAATCGCGCCGCATCACCTGCAGTTTCGTGAAAGATAGAGATGTCGGACAGTATCGATGGCGTCTTCTGAGACGCAGCCTCGAAGTATGAGAAACCGAACCCCTCCTCGCGGGAAATCAGGATATTTGCGACTGCTCCTCGGTACAGTTGGAGAAGTTCTTCATCAGACACAAACCCAGGGAAGATGAAGCGGTCATCATGACCAGCAATCTCCATAAACCGATCAAACTCCTTCGTCCACGAACTCTGTGGAGTACCCTTCTGAAATACTTTCCCGACGAAAACACAGGGGAGTTTCTGCTGTTGGATCGCCCGAGCGAGAACAAGGAGATTTTTATTCCAGGTAACATCTCCCACGTAGATAACGTACGGATCTTTCACCGGTTTCTTTTTGACAACTGATGAGAATGTGGAATGAATGGTTGGATACACAACCTCGATTCGGGAGCGATCAATCCGTAGATGTTGCGCAATATGCTCCTTACTCGTTTTTGAGTCTGTGATAACAAGATCGTAGGTGTTCAGATTTTTTTTGTTCCTCCAGACATTGAGTTTTCCGCGAAGCCCGATCGGGAACTGCGCAGGGAACTGCAGTGGAATGACATCGTGAATCACCGCAGCCTGTTTCACCGCTATTCGCTTGCTCGTGAGCGGAGGTTGCAGAAGATTGAAGAAAGGGTTGAGAAACACCGAGTCATAGGGAACCTCCTCGACTCGAGATACGAACAACGCATCGGGTGGAAGCAGTTCCTTCAGTGTTTGTAGGTATCGGCCAATGCCTCGAACCTTGCTCTGCGCATCCGATGCGGTTGGGTCGTAAACAGTAATCTTCACATATGTATTGTACCGAAGATCGAGTTCATGTGGTACGATCTGCGCTCAGGTTGCAATACCGATAAAATTGCAATACAATCGCTCCTGCATGAAAAAACGAAATCGCGACCTCGAATTTCTGTACGAAATCGGCACGCTCCGCCACGTGAAGCGATCATGGGCGCAGTTTTTGGGCTACGATGTCGCAAGTATCTCTGAACACGTCTTTCGCATGGCATGGATCGCGCTTGTGCTTGCAAAACATGAGAGGGTTGCGGATACCGGGAAAATCCTTAAGATGGTTCTCGTCCACGACATTACCGAGAGCAGAACCGGCGATCCCCATTATATTTCTCGACAGTATGTACAACTCAACGAGGAGTTGGCAATTGAAGATATGCTCGGTGGAACACCGCTTCATGAAGAGTTTACAACTCTGTGGAAGGAGTACGAAGCACGAACCTCGATCGAGTCGAAGATCGTAAAGGATGCGGACAACCTCGATGTCGACTTCGAGCTGAAGGAGTATGCAGGGAGAGATCATGAGCTGTATACTAAATGGCGACCAACTCGACTGGCGGTATTCAAACGGCTCTATACCAAGTCGGCGCGAAAGCTCTGGAAGGAAATTCATGCATCAAATAAGCATGACTGGCACATCCAAGGACGAAACAGACTGCTAGCAGGAGACTGGTCACCGAGAACGAAGTCGGTCAAGAATAAAACAAAGTAACATCTATGATCATTGGACCAAAGACACTACTCAAGCTCGTCCACGATAAAAAGTTGGTTAAGAATCTTGATAAGCGTGAGCTTACGAATCCTGAGGGTGCAGGATTTGACCTTCGTTTTAACGAGCTGTTTAAGATAACCGGCGGAACCGCCTATCTCGGACTGACGCACCGAGAGACCCCCGAGATAACCAAGGTCATCGGCTATAAAAAAGGGAAGAAGCAGTCCGTAACAATCTTTCCTGGTGAGTACTATCTGATGACCACGATCGAAGAGGTGAACATTCCGCAGGATATCACCGTCAACTTTAAGCCCCGCACAACAACCTTTCGAAGCGGGCTCAATATCCGTTCGGGTAATGTTGCGCCGGGATATCGGGGAAAGCTGACCTTTGCGGTCAAGAACGAAGGCCCGATCCCGGTCACGCTCGAACCTGGATGCCGCGTCATTCACGCACAGTTCTACTGGGTGGATGGAGGCGGATCGATGTATCGTGGGCAGTGGCAAGGTGGAAGAGTCACGACCACAGCTCGAGAAAAACAAGTATGAAATATCGTCATCCCGAACACCAATACCTCGATCTCCTCAAAGAAACGCTCAGTGGGGAAGAGCAGGTTGATCGTGGTACTGGCGTGAAGACCTACAGTGTCTTTGGCCGACAGATCCGGTTCGATCTCGGTCGAGACTTTCCTCTGCTTACCACAAAGCGTGTCTACTGGAACGGAGTTCTTCAGGAGCTGTACTGGTTTCTCTCGGGCCAATCAAATATTAAGTATCTGGTGGACCGCAATGTGCATATCTGGGACGACTATCCATATAAGATATACCTATCTAAAGTTAAAGGTAAGAAATCAAAACTCTCTAAGGAGCAGTTTATCGAAAAAATTTCTCAGGACTCAAAATTCGCGAAACAGTGGGGAGAGCTTCCTCATATCTATGGAGAACTGTGGCGTCGGTGGCCAGCAACCGATGGACGGAGGGTCGACCAACTGGCATGGGTCATAAAGGAGCTTCAAGAAGACCCAAATGCACATAATACCCTCGTCTCCTCATGGAATCCTGAGTATCTCTACACCATGGCAAAGCCAGGCAAGGGAGCGCGGTTTCCCATCTGTCACAACATGTATCAGGTGAATATTAAGCATGGGAAGGTCTGTCTTCAGCTTTATCAACGGAGTGCAGATATCTTTCTTGGTGTGCCGTTCAACATCGCCAGCTACGCACTCCTTGCCGTCATCATTGCAAAAATACTCGGCCGGGAGCCAGGAGAGTTCGTGCATACCTTCGGAGATCTTCATATGTATGAGAATCATCGAGAGGCGGTAAAAGAACAACTCCGACGAAAACCGAAACCATTTCCCACCGTGAAGGTGGTAGGGAAGAATATCAGCTTAAAATCCTTTAGGCCCGAGATGGTTCAGCTTGAAAACTACGAACCACACCCTACAATTAAGGCAGAGCTAACCGTCGCAGGAGGTCTATTCGAAGGGAAAAAGAAACAATCTCCGCGTGGACGTTTGGCTCGCAAAAAAGCATGATGCGAATCTCTGCAATCGCTGCATTATCCGAGCAAAACCGCGCCTTAGGGAAGCAAAACCAGCTTCTATGGCGTATCCCTGGTGATCTGAAGCGAGTGCGCGAACTCACCATGGGGCACCCGATCATCATGGGGAGAAGGACGATGGAAAGTCTAGTTTCGATGGTCGGGACCGCACTTCCTGGAAGAACAAATATAGTCCTTTCTCACAAGCTGGATAAGCCTCAAAAGGGATTCGATATTGTACATAGCGTTGAAGAAGCACTTGCGCTTGCACAGAACTCTCCGGGAGGAAACAGCGAAATTTTTATATTTGGTGGAGCACGGACATACGAGTTGTTTTTGAAAAAACACCTCATTAACAGATTGTACCTGACGGTTGTGCGGGATGAACCAGAGGCAGACTCATTTTTCCCGGATTATTCGGAGTTCAAGAACGTTGTACAGAAGAGTGAGGTTATGCAATCGGACGGGCTTTCGTATTATTACCTCACCTTAGAAAGGTGAGTGTTTTGTCCACAAGCGGCTTGAGTGAGTCGGTGACCGAGAAGTATATGTTCTTTCCGGTGTAGGGATTCAGTCGTGCACTTCCGGTGCCTGTTGAAGTGCAGGAAAAACTGAGTACAGCGCGTGACTCATCATGAAATACGGCGCTTGTGCTCGACTCCGATGCTTTCGAGAGCGATGTAGGGATCAAAAGCTCTACGCCACACCCTTTGTGTTTGAAAGAGTTGTAGCCAACCGGTTTTTTTGGGATTATCTTCAGTTCAGGGGTGATGGAGGCTACCACTGCATTTTGTTTATTGGTCCGTTCGACATACTGACCATATCGAAGGCCAATAACAAAGACAAGAATACAGGTGAGCGAAACGAGTAGTATGAGTGGTGCTTTTTGCATAGATAGGTTTTACTGTGATGGCTCCGATGTAGGTAACAGGTTAATAGGATGTGAAAAAATAAATCCAAAGACATCCTCCACAGTCTTGATCGGCGGTTTGTTAGCATCCTTATCGCTATTGGTATTTTCTTCTCCCTGCTGAAGATTCGGAACAAATCCAAACTCTCGCAAAACCGTCTGAAGTTCCTTGCGAATAAGATCTTCCACCTGTTTGTTTCCGATCGACCATGCGTCATATCTCACTCGCATACAGGCAATATCGAGGAGTAAGTCTCGCACAGCACCGTCTTGAACTACCTGCTGTGGAATACCGGACTTAAAAGGAGCCCACCCCCGCGCTTCATCAAGGAGAGATACGTGTGCGAATCCGGAAGCTAACTCCGCCACGCGTCCCGCATACTTTCTGGAGTCAGATGATAGAAGGTGAAATTGCACAGCTCTCTCCTTTGACATATCCTGATGGTTTTTCTGGGGTTGTACAGAGTACTGACGCAGATATTCTGCGGTGCTCTGCATCACCGTCCTCCGGAGGGGGTCTTCGGCTTCTCTGGGGAGAGGTTTTTCTGCTGGCTTAGCTGATCTCGGAATAACCCGGTCTCTTCCTATCTGTCTATCTACCATGTGGTAATTATTATAGCTCGAGCGCTCCAAAATACAATTGACAAAGCAGAATAGGGCGTTTATACTAGCTATGATCCTCCTGATGAGATCAGCAATTTAAAAACTTTTTCTTTACGTTATCACACTTTTGGGTAATCCGAAAGGAAATGGGGTAGCGTTCTCACCAAGCTTTTGTTGAGATATACCCTCCCGTTTTTGTTGCAGAGGAAAAGTTTTACGTTCCTACTCATTGGAGAGGATCATTTTGTATCTTCCCTTATTCGAATTCTCATGTATCATTCACGAGGCGGTTCCACACACTAAGGGCTTGTTCATTTCTATCAATTTATTTACTACACATAATCTATGTCAGATCCAAAAGATGACGTACTAGACGTAAGTCAGATGCTTGAAGGCAACGACTACGAAGAAAAGACCATTGCTCCGGTCGAATCAGAAGGAGCAGAAGAATCAGTTAAAAACTCCGAGCGACAGCAAGGTCGTTCTCAGAACTCAGACACCAGACTCAAAGAAGATCTGAAGCAAAGCTACACAGCGGCAGGAGTGCTCGATGTCACCGTTGGTGGCTATGGTTTTCTCCGACAGGACTACACCATTAATCCAAACAAGGATATCTATGTCTCAACCTCTCAAATCCGAAGGTTTTGGCTTCGAAAAGGTGATCTTGTCGAGGGATTAGCTCGACCTCCGAAAGAAGGAGAGCGATTCCACAGTCTCTTGCTCATTAAGAAGATCAATGGCCAGGAGCTAACAGAAGAGCAGAGCCGAACTCGAAAGGACTTCGAACAGCTCACCTCGCTTCACCCAAACAAGCAGATTAAGCTTGAGACAAAGAAAGAGGTGCTCTCAACGCGCATTATTGACCTTATTTCTCCAATCGGATTCGGTCAGCGTGCGTTGATCGTATCACAGCCAAAGGCAGGGAAAACAACCTTCCTCAAGGAGATCGCAGAAGCAATTAGCGTGAATCACCCTGAGGCACACCTTATGGCTATCTTGATCGGCGAGCGACCTGAAGAGGTAACCGAGATCAAGCGATTCATCAAAGGTGAAGTCGCCGCATCGAACTTCGATGAGTCGCCACGACAGCAAGTAAAGGTGGCAAATCTTGCTCTTGAACGGGCAAGAAGGCTCGTTGAGATGGGAACCGATGTCATCATCCTCCTCGACTCAATTACACGCCTTGCGCGCGCCTTTAATCTATCTGTGCAAGGAACCGGAAGAAGCATGTCTGGTGGAATCGATCCATCAGCACTCTTCCCTGCAAAAAAGTTCCTCGGTGCAGCTCGTAACTGTGAAGAAGGTGGTAGTCTGACCATTATCGGTACCGCCCTTATCGAGACAGAGTCTCGCATGGATAATCTTATCTATGAAGAGTTTAAGGGAACCGGCAACATGGAGATCCATCTCGACCGCAAGCTTGCGGAGCGGAGAGTCTTTCCAGCGGTCAACATCGAAAAGTCTGGAACAAGACATGAAGAGCTTCTCTTTGACGAGAAGATCATGAAGACGATCACGACGCTTCATCATATGTTGAGTCTACTCGACGGCGAAGAGCGTGTGACCTTGATGATCGACAAGCTGACAAAGACCAAGAACAACGCAGAGTTCTTAGAGTCTCTAAGTGCCGGAGCGTAAGTCCCTGTTCCAGCACATGAGATCCTAACCCTACTACCGCAGTGTAGTAGGGTTTTCTGTTTTAAGGGTATTCCTCTCCCTTTTTCACACATTCTGTCAACCGCGATGTTGTCCTATGGCTTTTTGGTATTGACGGGAGTATATACTCCATAGTAGTATGGAGTATATACTATGAATGCTCAGAGAATTAATCGCATCATCGGTCAGTTGAAGGGAATTCAGCGCATGATGGAGACAAAGCGCGACTGTTCCGAGGTTCTCCAACAGGTATCTGCGGTCAAAAAGGCGATCGATGGGTTATCAAAGGAGCTTGTGGTAGAGGATATGTGTCGTCTACTCCCAAAGGAGAGTACGGCAAAGGTAGAGCGCGTAGTTCAACGCGTCTTGAGCCTTTAATACAGATCGTATTGCGTATCGAATTTTTTTTCATTAATATATTCAGGCTATGGCAGACGAAGTTCACGACGTTGTTATTATTGGCGGGGGTCCTGCCGGTCTCGCAGCAGCTATCTACGCAGCGCGCGCCAATCTAAAACCGGTTGTATTCGCCGGATCACCTCCGGGTGGACAGCTTACCCTCACCAGCGAGGTTGAGAACTATCCAGGATTCGAGTCAATTCAGGGACCGGAGCTTGTGATGAAGATGCGTGCGCATGCACTTAAATTTGGCACCCAGTTTTATGACGAGAATGTCGTTGAGCTCGAGTTTTCAAAGAAGCCTTTTCTGGTGAAGAGCGTAGACCGAGCGGTCAATGCTAAGACTGTGATACTGGCGACAGGGGCTAAAGCACTCTGGCTTAATCTTGAGAACGAGCAGCGATTAAAGGGACGGGGAGTCTCTGCCTGCGCAACCTGTGATGGTTTCTTCTTTCGAAACAAGGTAGTAGCGGTTGTAGGTGGCGGCGATACCGCGATGGAAGAGGCACTGACTTTGACGAAGTTTGCAACCAAGGTCTATGTTATTCATCGAAGAGATGCATTTCGAGCTTCAAAAATCATGCAGGATCGGGTAACAAATCACGAAAAGATCGAGATCGTCTGGAATACCGAAGTGATTGATGTGTTAGGAGAACAAAATGTACAAAGTTTGAAGCTGAAAAACTTACAAAATAGTAAAGAGACTGAGCTAAAAGTTGACGGGTTATTTCTTGGTATCGGGCACAAGCCTGATACCGAACTCTTCAAGAACCACATCGAGCTCGATGAAAAAGGATACATTGTCACCGCTCTCATGGCTGCATGGGCGGGAAAGAAGACGAAGGCCGAGTTCCAGACCGCGACATCGGTTGACGGTGTTTTTGCTGCTGGAGACTGTGTCGATCATGTTTACCGGCAGGCAACAACAGCGGTGGGACTCGGAGTAAGCGCAGCATTAGATGTTGAACGCTGGCTCGAACTTATAGGGTAATATGAGCAATTCAGGAACACAGATGTTGGAGACTGCGCAGCACCTCATCTCGTCTGTCGGGAAGCAGTTACACCTGAGCGATACGGCGATCCAGAAATTAATTAAGCCGGACCATATTCACGAAGCTGATCTTGAGGTAACAATGGATGACGGATCGATGCGAACATTCAAGGCATATCGCGTGCAGCATAATAATGTACTCGGTCCCTATAAGGGAGGGATTCGATATCATCCTCAGGTGTCACGGGATGAGGTACAGGCGCTCGCCACACTCATGAGCATCAAGTGTTCGGTGGCAGGACTCCCCCTCGGTGGAGGAAAAGGGGGAATCGTGGTTGACCCAAAACAACTATCCATAACCGAGCTCGAACGACTCTCTCGAGCATGGGTTCGCGCATTCTTTGAGTTTATTGGAGAAGAAAAGGACATTCCTGCGCCGGACGTAAACACAAATCCACAGATCATGTCATGGATGATTGACGAGTACATTCGTCTGAAGTCCACAGCTAACGGCAAACCGTCAAATGTTGACCAAAAACAACTATCAAAATGGAGTGGCACGTTTACCGGTAAGCCGGTGGAGCTCGGAGGAAGTCTTGGAAGAACCGAGGCAACTGGTCGAGGCGGAGTAATTTCGCTCAAGGCACTCTTGGAAAAGTTGCCAATGAGCTGGACGGAGAATAAGAGGCCAACAATTGCGGTACAAGGATTCGGCAATGTCGGCTATTTCTTTGCAAAAATAGCTTCGGAAGAAGGATTTGATGTCGTGGCAGTCTCGGACAGCAAGGGTGGGATCGTGTATCGGAACATGGAACCTCTCGATATTCCACTCGTTATGAACTGTAAGAAAGAAAAGGGAACGCTGTCTGGATGTTACTGTGCGGGAGGGGTGTGTGATCTGAGGGGTGGGAAGCCGATCTCGAACGAGGATCTCCTCGAACTCCCGGTTGATGTACTTGTGCCTGCAGCGCTCGAAAATGTTGTACATGAGGGAAATATGACCAAAATTCAGGCCAAGGTTATCGTCGAGCTTGCAAATGGACCAGTTACCGAAGAGGCACACAAACATCTTGTGAAGCAGGGTGTATATGTCATTCCGGATGTATTTGCCAATAGCGGAGGAGTCACGGTTTCATATCTGGAGTGGAAACAGAACTTAGCAAGCGAAACATGGACCGAAGAACAGGTAAACGCAGAGCTTCTTCGCACGATGACAGAGGCATTCGATGCGATCTGGAAGCAGCACGCGAAAGAGAAGTCATCATTGAAAGAAGCTGCCTTTCAGGTTGCGGTACAGCGACTTCTTACCTCAAGAAATTAAGCGGATTGAGTTGCGCTCCCCCCGATCGTACTTCGAAATGGAGATGTGGCCCGGTTGATCTTCCTGTTGAGCCCATATTTCCAATCTGCTGGCCCTGTGAAACAGCCTGACCTGGATTGACGCCAATCTGAGAAAGATGGCCATACAGCGTTTGATACCCATTCCCATGATCAATGATGATGTGGCATCCGTATCCATACGCGAGACAACCTGCGTAGGTTACCGTTCCGGTATCCGATGCGAGTACTGGCGGAAGGGCATTGTTTGCGATATCAAGCGCCATATGATACCAAATCGGGTACTGGGTTACGATGCCCGAAGTTGGCCAGATAAAGTTCGAGCTTCCTCTTGCTCCAGCTTGGATCGGTCCAGTGTAAAACCCTCCCGGCGAGGAAACAGGCTTCTGAGGAACGATCGATCCATTCGGAATGAAGAGAGATTGACCCGATGTGAGTGAAAAGGTGTCAAGATCTGCAAAGTCATTAAATGGAAAATTTACGATGTTCTGGGCGTCGACATTGTACTTTTTTGCGATCGAATAAATATTTTCCCCCGATATTACCTTATGCATAACACCGGTTCCAGGAGGAACCTTCACGATCTGACCCGGCTTGAGGGTATCGGATTTGAGATTGTTCGCCCACCGCAATGTATCAAGAGACACGTCGAACTTCTTCGATATTGAGCTCAACGTGTCGCCTCCAAGTACGCTATACTCTACAACCTTGTCACGAGGCTTCGCGGAAATAATTGTTCCCAAGGTGCTTTCATATGGATTTACCGATACAATCGCACTCTGGAGTGCGTTTGAACTATCAAGGGTATTTCCGAAGGGATTGTTCTCGGCGAGGATCGGACCGACCACAAAGGCGGTTACCGCGAGTACAAAGAATGAACTATTGAGAAATGATGATGAATACTTGCCGCGTTTTACGATCAGAATTGCGACAAAAATGTCCTTCATCTGCTCGATAACCTTCGCTGCGTTCATTACACGAGAACGAAGATATCCGACCAAAAAAGAGAAGTATTGGGATAGAGATTGCATAGCAAGCTAGAGTAATTGTAGCACAGAACTAGGCACCAAACGAGGCTAACGCCCGAGAAGTTCTTCTTTTTCATGAAGGACGCGACTGTACTGATCAGGACTCTCGTGCTGTAGAATTGAGAGAAGTCGTTGGAAGCTGTGTTTTGACTTTTCGATCGAACCGACACGATAATAACTATATGCGAGGTTGTAAAGACTGTTTGGGTGATCTGGTTTCAGGGCAACAGCTTCTTCAAACAGAGTAACGGCGTTCGAGTATTCCTTGAGGGAGTAGTAAATAGTGCCGAGCTGTACTCGATAGACTACGTTCTGCGGATCCAGGAGAATCGCTCGCTGAAGTGCAGCGACTGACCATGTCTGAGCACCCTCCACTCCGAGGAGCTGTCCGTAAATCGACCCAAGATTTGCCCAGTTTGAAGCACGATGATTGTTCAGTGCAACTGCAGATTGAGCCTCTTGAATCGCTGTCTGTACCGCTTTGGTTACATAGTCTTGGTTTGTTTGATTCTGTGAAGCTAGCTCCTGCGCAAGGAGTACATTTGTTTGGGAGAAGTCTACTCGGTACTGTTCACCGTAGGGATAGTACATAACTGCCTCACTCTGCTTCTGATATAGCTCTCGAGCGTTCTTTTCGGACACCGCCTGAAGAGCAGCCCGCGTTGCAGTTTCGGCCCGATAATACCCGAGGAACAGCCAGCTACTCCACGTGAGAGCAAGCGCAAGAAGGAGAGTGGGAATGACAAAAAGGAATCGAGACCGAATAGGTCGATCATCCTCAGGAATCGTTAGTCCCATTATAATGATTGACTGAAAAAGCGCGTACCATGTAACCGGGAAAACGACAAAGAGCGTCAGAGCAAGCGTGAGAAGGGCTATAGATAAGCGTGAGCGCTTTGTGGCGATACTATTTGCGTAGAGAATAGAGAGCAAGGAACCGATATATAGCATAACCCCAACAATACCTCCCTCAACAGCCAGCTGTATGAGCGCCGAAGGAGCTCTGAGATATGTGGCGACTTGCCAGGAGTCTGAGGCGTTGTAGGCAGCACTCTTTGCAGATGGCAAGCTCCACTCGAACGATCGTACTCCGGAACCAAAAACGAACTGTTCAGGAGTTCGAAGGCGTTCAGATAGAAGGCGAATCGAAGTTTCGAGCGGGGCGTAGGAGCGGTAGAGTTCACGAATGGGTGTTCGCGCGATAAGAAGAATAAAGGTCCCAGACAGAACCAATCCTGTAACAATTGCTCGCGTACGACCGTTGCGGCTCGTATTGCCAAATATGACCAGAATCATCGAGAAGAGAAGGAGAGAGAATACATCAAACGGATTACCAAAGGTGTTGAAACCTGAGCTTTGAAGGAAACGAAAGATCTCAGGGAGTGAGGCTGAAGAAAAAGGGTGAAACGTTGCGACGATAACAATACAGCTCTCGACGATCGAAGAATAGAGAATGAACGGATATGCGAATTTGTGTTTCTCCTGGGCTGTCAGATGAAGTATCAGCACCGCGAACACCAACATTGGAAGAAGCGTCACCGGCCCAAAGGATCCGGTTACCAGATCTTGATAGGGATTACTCAATCGAAACGCAGAGTATGAAGTCAAGCATACTATCAGAATGAAGAGTGGCGAGAGGAAGGGAATTGTCCGTTGTTTGAGCACGACTCCGCGTTGTATCAAGCCGACGAATAGTACGGTCCAGATGGCGATAGAACTAAGCACTAAGAGAAGAGCTGTCTTGTTTGTTTCGTAGAACTCTCTGGTAATGGGAATGAAGAACAGTGGTGTAATAAACAGTCCGATTGATACGGCAAGGCGCGTCAGTGTTTTCATACGGTGTCTAGTTGATCACAAGCCAGCTGAATTTTATACCACTATGGTTATTTGTACCAATGGCAACGACAAAATAGTTTATGCAATTAGTTTCTTGTGCTGAACAGAGATGCTTTTCCTTCACGAAGAGAGGACGATCGAGGAATGAATGCTCGGACTCAGGCGTGATATAGATGTGAGAGTTGCTCTGAAGTGACGGGAACGGTACCTGGACTGTATTTTCACCTTCAGGAAGCACAGCGCTCCCCGAGCTCTCAGGAAGCTGTAAGCTTCGCAACGACGCGGAACCTGAGGCAGATATAGAAGCAACCGAAACACCCTCAGGGCTTACTACCTGCAGATCGGTTGTTGTAATGGATCCTTTTGCGACGATGTTTCCACTCCGTGTAAACAGGACTGCGTCCTTGAAGAACGAGATTGTTTTTTGTGATGCCAGTTCAAGATTTTCTGCAAGAGAAGTAATTGCATTTTGTACCGATAATGACGCGATCGTCGCCTGACCGGTCACAATGAGGTGAGACGTGAGAGCTTCCTCAGAGATGAGAGAAAAGACCTGCGAGTTGATGAGCGAGCTCGGAGAAGCAATAGACGACTGAGATAACTGTGAAAGCTTTTGTTGAACCGTGTTCAAATCGCTATTGATGAGGTCGAGCGTGTTGCTTTTTATTGTTTTTGCTTCAAGTGTGTCGGTAATCTTTGCGTTCTTTGCTGTAATGGTTCCAACAGTATCGATGTCTCCGGTGCTACTTATCGATGCTACCGGTTTGCCTTCCGTCCCTTGAACGACAAGTCGAGATGAGGAATCTTTGAGGTTGACGACAAGATCTTTTCCTGGAGGAGGTGTAAGCGTAGACACCTCGATATCCGGAGAAACGATCTTTTCTGCCGTTAGTATTCGGATTGGTTCAGCAAGGATATTATTGATCGTTTGAGTAACGAGGGTTAGTGGCGTGGTACTCTGCGATACCATCTCTGTTCCAATGAACACCATGATTTTATTCTTCACCGATCCTGGCTCCCAGGATTCCAGCGCTCGGCCTATTACCATGCCATCGTCATCAGCCCGTTCTCCTTTTCCTTGATCGTTTGAGGACGTAATATAATCTCCAACTTGAATAGGTTTCGAGGACTGTGAAATCTTCACCGGAACGCGCCCTTTGAGTGCGACCGGCATCGGGTGGTCTGTTGAGTTGATGTTGTGTCCAACGCTAATAAAGTCCCCATAATTATCGGAAAGCACTCCAATAACATGACGGTCGTAAGGTTTTGAAGATCTTACTAACTGTCGAATCTCATCGTGAGTGGTAGTAGATACTACTTTTTCTCCGAGCGACACAATATCGCCAAACTCAGCTCCAGCCTCTGTCGGATACATTTCGGCAAAGTCCGCGGTGGGCGTAGACGAACAGTCAACGATTCCTTGATTGTCTGTTCCAGAATCGGAACTATGGCACAGCGCGAACGAGGTCCCACTTCCTCCAATATCAAGAGTAGTTTTTCCTGACGTGGACGAACTACCTCCAATAAAATCTCCTTTTACCGAAAGCCGAGAACCATCGCTCTGATCTACAGCATTAAATATTCCTTGGCTCGATGTGATGCAGTCAATTGAGCCATCGAAGCAAAATCGATCAGCGAAGACATCCTTCCATACACGTGTTGGAGACCCGAGGTTAAAAGCTCTGCTGAGATCAGGGCCAATATCTCCCGATACTTCGAGCCGAAACGCGGCGGGATGATTTGTGTTTATTCCCACGTTTCCACTATCTGATATGTATATCCTATCGGAGCTGGAACCTCCCGTTTTCATCCGTATTGCTCCACTTCCCGTGGCGTTGAGTGTAATATCTCCAGCGTGAGCAGACTGAATCATAACGTCTGCAGCACTCGAGATCGTAAAAGCGCCACTCTTCGACGTCGAGGCGAGGCGAGGCGACTCAAGCGAAAGTATGATAGAGCCATCAGCGGAAATATAGGGGATCGAGGAATTACTTGTTCCGAGTGAGAAGTTCTGCAGTCGTTCTGAGTTTGATGAATAACTCACGTTCGCTATTTGTTTCCTTGGTTGCATCTCTTGGTCAGAGTCAACGGTAGTGCCGAGAAATAACGATGGATGCTCCGAAAATAATGAACTGGGAACTTCACCTCCGCAGGTATCTTGCGGTGGAGGTGGACTCATCGTGGCCCCGCCGATCAAAACCGAAAAGTTACCATTTCTGTCTGGGGTAATATTGCAGATCCCGGTCTGATAGAGTGGCGAGTGAGATGATTGAGAGCTGTAAAGTCGAAACTGAACCGGAGTAAGAGAGGTGATACTGTTACCTAGGTGATCAGTGAGACGCCCATTAAATGCAAAGATTCGTCCAGACGTTATTTTTTGTGTAGAAGTGATCAGTGGTTGATTCTTCGTAATTAAT
The DNA here is from genome assembly GCA_964535635.1 of uncultured Gammaproteobacteria bacterium. Taxonomy (GTDB): domain Bacteria; phylum Patescibacteriota; class Microgenomatia; order UBA1406; family GWC2-37-13; genus CAZLQR01. Next base: position 17,624 of record CAZHVF010000004.1, read on the forward strand.
CCACTCGCACCTTGTATGAGTGTGAATAAAGCCAAAATTACGAGCGAAAAAATAACGACCGACTTATATTGACCCAAAAACACGCTTGATTTGTGTTTATCCGTCGCCCGATACCGAGTGGTGATTGGTGCGGTCGTTGTTTGTTGTTGGTTAGTATTCGTATTTATGAGCTGTTCACTCCGAGGTTTAGAGGGGATAGTGGCCTGAGTTAATTCCTTCTCTTTAAGAAAACTGACAAACCTTCGTAGCGACGAGATTCTTCGATTAAACGTTGAGCTTGGCAGTTGAAGCTCTGTGAGATGTCTGATGTACTGGGTAACTAAGGAATTATCTATTCGTTCAATAAGGTCTCGATCATCAACCCCACATGGTGTCGTCATGAGCCATGCCACGAAGTGCTTGGTGTCCGAAATGTAGTTCTTAATCGATATAGGACTGAGGTTTTGATTTTCCGCAGAAAGATACAATCTAAACGAGGCCTCAATATTAGACGCATTATACTGATTTTGAGCCATAACTCATGGTATGTAAAACCATCATTCATGTCAAGTAGGTAAAATCAAGAAAATTGAACAACTCCTCGTGGCTAAAAAGAGCATCTCTGGTTTTTAAAAAACGATGTATAGTAATATTTACTCAACTAACAAATAATAACCGCATCATAAATAACAGTACGCAACTATATACGACAATATCAAACACCCCATAGCAACATTAGAATATAAGAAAATAAGTTGATTTCGATAATTTTTGCGTTGTCCCGTTTATTTGAGTTTAATTAATCCTAGATTCTTTTTGTACTAAAGATTGAGTTTTTATTACTATATAACTCTTGTATTAATATACTTTAGATTATTAGATAAGCAGCTTTTGCGTTGTTTGGCAGGATCGCACATCAACTGATAATTTTTTACAACTATCGTTTGTGCTGTTGTGTAGTCACATATCTGTTTTTTGTTATAGTTCGATATATTGACAAGATTTCGTACGTTTGTTACATTTGTTGCCTATGGGAATCAAAGAGCGAAGAACGAAGATTCTGCTTGCGTTCGGTTTGCTTGGTGGCACTTCACTCGATTTTGTTACTATAGATTCGATTTTTCTTGAGCTTTTTGAACTGTCGTTAAATCAAAAAACTAAGACCACTTTAGCTTCATTAGAGAGAAAGGCTTATATAAAGCCTAATCCTGACAGAACTGCCTTTCAGCTCACTCAGGAGGGTTTTGATGAGTTGTCACGGGAGTTTCCATACTTTCGATTTTTTCGATCAAAGTGGGATGGAGTGTGGAGAGTGCTTTCATATGAGATTCCAGAGAAAAAGCGAGAGTTGAGAGATCGGTTGAGAAGAGAGGTTTCAAGTTGGGGTCTTGGTCCTTGGCACCGCTCATTTTGGTTAACACCTCATCCAGTTGTTCCACATTTAAAACAGCTAGTATCTGGTAAAGAGGAACAGCAGTATGTACAGGCGTTTGAGTCGAGCCATGTTTTTGGAGATAGAACAGTATTGATAGAGAAGGTCTGGGGAAAGGTTGCGCTGTCGGAAAGTTATAAAAAGCTTTTTAAAACCTGGCACGAGGCTCTTTCTGAAGCGATCGAAGCGGAAAAGAAGTTGTCAAAGGTGCTTCGAGCATTTGTGGAGGTTTTGAGAAAGGATCCAGGACTACCACGCGAACTACTCGGCGATGACTGGATCGGTTACGAAGCTCTCGAGTTGTTCACCGAGATTAAAGGGATTCTCCTCAGTCAAGTAAAAAAGTAATATCACCTAAAATATCCGTTCGGAGAATTTGAGATTTGTATTTTTCCATAAGTTCAATAATCTCTCGAGAAGGATGGCCGTACGGGTTGTTTTTCCCCACACTTATCACTGAGTATGTAGGGTCTGCTAACAATAGTAAATTTTGATTTAGACCGTTTTTAGAGCCATGATGTGGAACCTTCAAAATATCAGACTTAATAATAGGTTTGTCTGACAGGCTAAACCATTGGTCTCCGAGGATATCTCCTGTGTATAGGATAGTCCTCTGCTTGTATCGGATATGAAGAATCTGTGATGTGGTGTTTGGATCGCTATGGTCCTGTAGGGCATTCAGATAGTCCCGAGTTGGCCACAGAGTGAGAATTCGAAGATCTCCGATTTCGAACACATCTCCCGCCGTGACTGGAAGAATCGATATGTGTGATGACCGAAGGCGGCTTAGGAGTGTTCGAGCTTCCATATTCATATTCGGTGTTGTATTTACATATACGACAGCAATTTTGTACCGAGTACGAAGAGACTCTACGCCACCGAAATGATCTATCTGAAGGTGTGATATGAAGATAGCGTCGATAGTTTTATCGAACGATCGATTATTTTTTCGTATACAACTATCCACCGACGTGTACTTTCCAGCATCTATTAAGATGTCGAGACTCGGTTCGATGTGGATATAACTTGCATCGCCCTGACCAACGTCACAGAACACAACAAATGACTTTGCGCCCCGATCTACTAGCGGGTATCCAATGTTGAACAGAAGAGCAAGTATGCAGGCAATGATGAGTCCGGTCCGTTGAATTGGTTGGTCATGCATTAGAATTGAAGACTAAAATACGGAATTAATTGCGATACGGTCGTAACAAAAACAACGTATTTAAGCATGCCTTCCGCTAGCCAGGCGAGTGGAAGAGTACAGAGGAGAGAGACTCTCCCTACAATGCTAATAAGAAAGCCGAGCATCATAAGTGGGCCAACGACCATCGATATCGCAAGATTTGCAAGTGGAGAGATAAGAGAGATCTGTCGGAAATAAAGAAAAATAACTGGAGTGGTGAATACCTGAGCTGACAATGTAATACGTAACTCCTCCGGGTACCACCAAGGCTCTTTACCGGACGAGGTACCGAAAAGGGTAATTCCAAGAGTCGCACCGACCGAAAGCAGAAATGACACGTTCGTAACAAGAGTTGGTTGAAAAGCGAGCATAATAAAGCAGGTGATGATCAAGGAGTAGATCGCGACTGTCTTTCTGTGGAAGAGTGTTGCAAGAAGACTTAAGCTACCCATAATCGTGGCTCGAAGCGTGGGTGGCTCCAGACCAACGCTTATCGCAAATGCAACAATAAAGCAGATGATGACGGCGACTGCGAATCTCTTCGGAAGAAAACTTAAAAGAGACTCTAATATAGCCCCGAGCAACGCAATGTTCGACCCTGAAAGCACCATGATATGGAGTAGGCCAGTTTTGCGGAAAGCTTCGTAAAGTGAGCCAAGATGACCGATGCTTCTCCCGTATGTGATCCCGTTCAGGAGTGATGAATACGGAGGAGACAATGCTTGATCGATAACGTCAGTGAAATATTGAATAGGAAACATTGATATTATATTAGAGCGTGATTAACTTCTTAATCTTCTCAAACACCGCGCTTTTCACAATCTTATTAGTAAGGAGATCATTGAGTGATGAGTATGGTCGACCGGAAATAATCGCAGCGGCAGTAACCGGCCCAATACCCGGCAGTTCTTCAAGTGATGACCCATCGGCGGAGTTGATACTCGTCAGTGTTGACGATGGTTCTGAAAGATCGATCGCCGTCTCGCCTAACTGTCGAAATGGTAGATAAATTTTTTCCTGATCGTTCAATTTTTGTGCACGATTGATATTTTTATCAAAATACTCGAGATCAGCGTCCGGTGAAAGCCCACCTGCTTGTTCGAGTAGTTCGAACACCCTTCGGCCTGATCTCAGGGCATAAACCCCTGGTTTTACCACCGCTCCACCGATGTCTATGTACTCAGTCGAGTTCTCTGTTTGTTTTTTTTGAATAAGAGTGGGGGATTGGGCCGTGTTTTCGGTCCGTAGCGAAACATACATTCCAAGCGTTGCGATGAATAGCCCAGCGTTCAGTATTATCACCGCCAGCTCAAGCGGATGATTCCGAAGTCGTCCGACCAGTTCCTCTCGTGATAAGCTCAGTACTTCTCGGTACTCATCCATACTGTAGATATCATTCGATGAATACCAATAGATGTCGAGGGACTATATGCTACAAAATGAATAGTTCGGAGTGTAAGAGGACGATCTTTCCACTTTAGTATACTGATACCATGAAGTGGGCGATACTCTGTTGCGTGGTATTTGTGTTGATTGCCTCTCTGTGTGAAGTTGAGGCAGAAAACATTCAATCTCCCGGTTACACCATTGAGTCCGGAGTGCTTGACTATCAAGTGGATGGACGAAGAGCCGAAGGAAATTACAATCTATCGTCGGGACTCGGGGCAGGGATACGGAAACGCTTTCTTGAGAATGGATACGCTGTCTATACCCTTCAGAGCGATCGCGAGAATCGTCCATACCTCCGCGCTACGCTCGACCGGTCTCAACTGACATTTAGAGACGCTGAGACAAAGGATGACGCCATTGAGACGGTGAGAGTCTCAGCCGAAGCGAGCGACCTATCTCATTCGTTAGTGACCATCGCACAGGAGAGTCAGTTTGCGAGCTCGTTTGGTCAGGTGATCTCACCAATGATATGTGACGCTGGACAGTCATGTTCGCCCATTCAACCTGCGGACTGGAAAAAAGGCAGTGGGTTTGGGTTTTCGACCGATCAGATTTCCTATAGACCATTCTTTATCAATGTCGGTGGGGACTCGAAGGATGCAGTTCTCCCGGTCCGTTCAGAGCAGGGGCGCAAGATGGTGTCGCTGTATCTCAGGCTGAAACCAGGACCTGAGATTGCAGACGGTCTCTATCGAGGAACCATCATAATTACCGTTGGAGGATTATTCTAGTATGAAAAGGTGTATTATTGCGATTATCGTATGCGCCACGCTCTGTTTTGTTCCGGTTGTCCAAGCGAAGGATGTTGACCTTACTATTGAGCCTCGTGCGGTCGGTGTCCTCGCTCGACCTGGCTCAACGGTACGTATTCCACTCACCGTCACAAACTCCAGCTCCTCACAGTACTTGAAGCCGATTATTCTTCGATCTCAGGTATCGGACGACGGATTAGAGTCAGAGAGTTCGGCTTTGAATACACTCCCCATTCAAACATCGTTTTATGATGGAGATGCGCGCGTTGAGAGGTCGATCTTTCTTCAGAAGGGCAAAGCAAAAAAAGTGATATATCAGCTTGAGCTCTCGGACAGACTGAGTACTGGAGACTACCTTTTATTAGCGGGATACGAAACCCAACCTGATCAACTCTCAACGACATACAGTGTACGCGCAAAGCTCAGAGTAATGACACCGATTCTCCTGACAGTGTCCAAATCCGGCGTCGTCGATATCCGAGGTGAGATACGTAGTTTCGAAACAAAAAATCAGCAGTACTTTTATGATAGTTTTGATCCGATACCGCTTAATCTCGTCATTGCGAATACCGGAAAAAATGCGTTACGCGCGAGTGGAAAAATTACGGTGAGAAACGCATTTGGTCAGTCGGCGCAGTACGACCTGGCTGAGCGACTTATCCTATCTAAAACCTCTGGACAACTATCGCTTGATCAGGACGGCGCGAGTGGAGTAACGGTGAAGGGATTTTTTGTTGGAAAGTACACCGCATCTGCAGCTATTGTTATCACCGATGGAACGGTCCAACTGAGTCGATCGACAACATTTTATTCCTTTCCATTCAAGATCTTGTTTGGTGGCATATTTATAACGATTAGCGGACTCATTGTTCTCCGAAGGAGACGATAATGTGATACAATCATAGGCATGAAACGCTCGCAAGATGTTGCTCCAAAAGCCCCAGCACTGGATGGTTTAATGAGCGAGCTACGAAAGGTGTCCTGGCCAACACGACAGGAGACGGTGCGCCTGACAATGGTGGTTGTGTTAATATCCTTGATTATTGGCCTATATGTGGGTATAATTGACGTACTCTTGGCACGATTATTAGAGCTACTGTCAAAGTCAAGATAGATTTCTTTAGCTACGATTACTCTTATCTTTTAGATAAATTATGAACGATACTCAGATCCAATCAGAAGAGTCTGTGGTTGAGAATGCTCAACCAACAGAAACTCCTGTTGTTGACCAGGTCGCCGTTGACGATCCAAAGAAGTGGTACGTCATTCACGTGAAGACCGGTTATGAAGGTCGCGTGAAGGCAGCGCTCGAACAGCGAATCAAAAGTCTTGGAGTTGAAGATCGCGTCTTTGACATCATTATTCCGGTTCGTGAAACAGTAAATGTTAAAAAAGGAAAAAAGACCAAGGCAATGGAGAAGGTCTTTCCAGGGTATGTCTTGGTGAAGATGATTCTCGATGACGACTCATGGCTCGTAGTCCGAACCACCGAGGGCGTGACTGGATTCGTCGGTGCCGGTCTCAAACCAACACCGATCAGCAATCGAGAAGTCGATGCAATCATGCAGTTTGTCCAACAGGAACAGCCAAAGTTCAAGACGAAGTTCTCGGTTGGAGAGGCAGTGAAAATTGTTGAAGGTCCGTTTGCAGACTTCCTCGGCACCATTGAGGCAATCGATGATGAAAAAGGTAAAGTACGCGTTCTTGTATCGATCTTTGATCGAGAAACACCGGTCGAACTAGACTTTTTACAGGTTGTAAAATTGTAATATGGCAAAAAAGATTAAAACACAGTTGAAGCTCAATCTCCCAGCAGGAGAGGCGACTCCCGCACCACCGGTTGGACCAGCTCTTGGTCAACATGGTGTTCCGATCATGGACTTCATCAAGGAGTATAATGCCCGCACCGCAAAGCAAAAAGGACAGGTCATTCCGGCAGTGATCACTGTATATGAAGACAGAAGCTTCACCTTTATTACGAAGCTTCCACCAATGTCCGAACTAATCAAGAAGAAAGCCGGTATTGCGAAAGGATCAGGCAAGCCAAACACCGAGAAGATTGGTAAGTTAACAAAAGCGCAGGTTGAGGAGATTGCAAAAGAAAAGTTACAAGATTTGAATGCGTATGATGTCGAGATGGCCTCTCGGATCGTTGCAGGTACCGCACGTTCGATGGGCGTGGAGGTAGAGAAATAACCTATGGGAAAAATTAGAACACGCGTTATTGGTCTCGAAGATGTAGAAAAGGAGCAGAAGCAGGAGCAGAAAAAGCGCGCTGAAGAAAAAAAGATGCTCAAGACCAAGGGTGAAGAACAGGATGTCAAACCAGAAGTGGTAGAGAGCGAGCCGAAAAAGGAGAAAAAAGCAAAGAAAACCTCCGAGAAAACGGTCGCTGTTCGCAGTCGAGGACGAAACTATCGAACCGCAAAAGATAAGGTTGTGAAAGACAAGGTATACGGTCTATCCGAAGCCGTTACGCTCCTCAAGGAACTCAAATATGCAAAGTTCGATGAAGCGGTAGAGCTTCATATGAACACAACGCAAGAGGGTCTTCGAGGTGAGGTTTCACTCCCACACTCAATCGGGAAGACGGTGCGAGTTGCGATCGTGGACGATGCGCTGCTCGAAAAACTCGCCGACAATAAGATTGAGTTTGACATTCTCATCTCTCACCCATCATATATGCCGAAACTAGCACGGTTTGCGAAGGTGCTTGGCCCTCGTGGCTTAATGCCGAATCCAAAGACCGGAACGATTTCGCCGAAGCCGGAAGAAGTTGCAAAGAAGTTTGAAGGGGGATTAATGAAATGGAAAGGCGAGGCTAAGTTCCCACTCGTACATCAGATGGTCGGAAAGATATCAGCCGACAACAAAGTCATCGAAGAAAATGTTCAAGCATTTGTAAAAGCAGTGGGAGAGGCGAATATCAAGGAAATCTTCATCAAGACCACCATGTCTCCAGCAGTACGGATTACTGTTTAAAACGCCTTCTGGCAAGCTGAAGAATCAATTTTGCCGCTTCGTCCATACCTAATTGATCGCTTGTCTTGATGACCAGGTCATAGAGTCGGTCTTCTCGTTGGTCTGCTCGGAATAAGTTACGACTAAAGAGGCTCCGCTCACGATCTTTTCGGTCGATCAGTTCCTGAGCCTTCTTATTCGACACTCGAAGAAATTTCCGTAAATTCTTCTTTCGGAATTCATTATCTGCAATAACCCGAATTTTAAGTGCGTTTGGAAAAAGAAACTGAGCGCCACGGCCAATAATCACTGCATTTCCTCTCGCTCCGACCGTGGACAATATTCTAACGAGATGACGGTTATAGGCTTGGAGTGTCATGTAGCGCTTGCCAAAAAACTCTCCGACAATTTCCTCAATGAGCGGGACGTACTTTTCATCAACCTGCCGGATGAGTTGTCGCTCAAGTCTCGCCTCCTTTGCTATTTCGTCAACGATGTCTTTATGATAGACTCGCCAGTTCTTTCCCAGACTTGTTGCTACCTTTCTTGCAACAACGCTTCCTCCCGAACCAAACTCACGTGAGATAGTGATGAGTGGATGGTTCGACTCATACGGACACTCATACTCAACATGAGGTCTGACATACTCACGAATATTCTGATTTATGAGCTCAAATAACCGCTTCATAGTTAAAATAGCCTCAACCATAGTAGACCTTTATTGCAAAAAAGCAAGTGATTTTGTACCATGGGGATATGCAGAAGCTCTCTCCTGAATTTTGGAACTACCTTTCACAGAAACAAAAAGACCTACTTCACCAAGGAGACTTTATTCGGCACGAAGTAATCGAAGAGGGTAAATACAACTTCGACGACTATGCATTTATTGTGTTCCCATACGCCAAAGCATTTGAAGGATTTCTCAAGCAACTCTTTAAGGATATCGGGTTTCTTTCAGAGAGTGATTATTCCTCCGATCATCTGAGATTGGGGAAGCTTATGTCGCCTCATCTTGTCGGGAGACTCCGAGATCGATCTCTCTATAAAAAGCTCTTACAATACGGAACAAAAGAACTTGCAGAACGAATCTGGAAGTCCTGGACCGAGGCGCGGAATCGAGTCTTTCACTACTTCCCGCACAATCTTGAAGCAATTACCCTTCAAGAAGCAGAGGAAAAGAAGGACCTCATTCTCAGCACTATGCAGTATGCGTTCGACCAACTCTACCAGCGAAAGCCCGAGCAGCCACAATCGTAATATGAGAGTATATTTTGTACGACATGGTCAGACCGTAAGTAATAAGAAGCAAGTTCATCAGGGCCATGACGATGCGTTGAACGATCTCGGCAAACAGCAGGCTCGGGCAGTGGCAACAAGATTTCGAGAACTCCCCATCGATATTGTGATTTCGAGCGATTACAGTAGGGCTCATGACACCGCAAACGAAATTGCACGTGAGGCGGGGGTAGAGGTTGAAACAACCGATTTACTCCGGGAGCGTAAGCGTCCAAGTTCATTAATCGGTAAATCGTATATGTCAGAAGAAGTCGTGCGAGTAATGAGAGAACTAGAAGAGAATAGACATGCTCCTGACTGGCATCATTCTGACGAGGAAAATCACACAGATGCACTATTAAGAGCCAAGCGATTTCTCAGATTTCTTGAGGGGCGAACCGAAGAGAATATCGTCGTTGTGACGCATGCAGCATTCATGCGGTTCATACTCACTTCGATGATCTTTGGTGAACAGGCTACCGTCGAACATTTCAAGCAGATTTACGACGCGTTTCGGCTCGCAAATACTGGAGTGAGTGTATGTCATTATAAAGACGGTCTGCGAGGTATGTATCATCAGGAAACCTTCTGGCATGTCGATACCTGGAATGATCACGCACATTTAAAGGACATACAGGAGTAAGATGAAAAATCAATCATTGCCGATAGTGCTGACAATCGTTGTATTCGGGGGATTAACCGGCGTTCTCTATCTCTTTATTCTTCTGTTGAACTCGTTAACCGCAAAAGACATTATTCTCCAGTTGCGGTGGAGCGATGTCCTCGTAGGTCTCACCATTTACCTAAAAACTTCGGTTGACTTCGCACTCATCATCGGCAACCTGATGAGCGCCTATGACGGGGTAAAAAACCGGATAGCGATCGAGATAGGAACCGCATTTGGAAACGCACTCGGAACGCTCATCGTGCTTGGTATCTGGAACTTCTTTCGTGAAATCGAGTGGCTTCTTGCGCTCATGATTTTTATCGCCGCTCTTGTTCTTTTCAGGCTTGCGCAGGATGGGTTTGAACACGTGCATGAGTGGGACATGAAGTACCCAGGATGGTTTAAAACGCTCACTAACTGGCTGGAGAAGAGCGTTACCCGTCTGAATGCATTCATCGACCCTGTTTTGAAATATATCGTGCCACACGCACGAATGAAGCCCAAAAAAGGACTTGGTTTTATTGGTCTCTTCATAGCATCGTTTACGATCCCATTCATTCTCGGACTCGATGATTTTGCAGGCTATGTGCCGTTGTTCTCGATAGTAAACGTGTTTGGATTTGCGATTGGGGTATTTCTCGGACACATGGTTTTGAACATGGCGCTGTTCATTAGTCCAAAGCGTACAATCACTGCGGTTAAGAATCCATTAATCTCATTTGCCGGAAGCGTTGTCTTTATCGGTCTCGCAATCTGGGGATTGTGGGAGGTTTATAAAATACTGCTCGGGGTGCGCTGATCATCGGCGCTCGCCCGGATGTCGGTGAAGAGACTCCTGCCATCGTTGGTGTGTGACTTTTGCCGCCTCAAGCGTCGCCTCTCGACCGTTTGGGAAGATGTCACGTTCTTCACGGGGAATTCCAGTCCAGACAAGTCCACGCTTAAGAAAATGTGCCTCTGCATGCCCGGTTACCTCGTGGTCGCCAAGTGGAAGTTCGACTGCCTGGGTAACCACACCTTCGCCGGTATACATTCGCACTGCCTCAAATTGTTCCTGAGTAAGGTTATAGAGCACGCCATCAACAGACGCCCCAACTCGGTGCACGAGAACCCGAGTCTTATAATCGGGCGCAAACATATCCAACCTCAGATGTAAGTTTATCTCCTCGCCCGTTACTAATCCAAGCGCGCAGTCATTCACCCGCATTACATGGCCGGTAGGCGTAGTTCCAAGAAGCGTGGTCATGACTTCGCGATCGGCAAGTGCCCCAGTGGCAAAGTATGTTGTCGGTCCCGTCTCTGCACGATGATTCATAGGAAAGACCTATTCTAGCAATTTGAAGAACCCTGTCAAGAGGATTGTATTACCGACGGGATTGAGGGGGGAGAGTTGGGGTGCCTTCCACGCCCTGTCGTACTCCTTCTCTTTGTTGTCGTGTGAGTCGCGCAGCCTTGAGATATGCCTGTATCTCAAGAAATGGAAACGGAATTTCTTCCTGAGCGCGTATACCATCTCTACTTTTGAATCTTACAGGCGTAACCGGAACACCATCTCTAAATTGATGAACGATCGGTGCATTTTTTTGGTGACCTAATCCCTCAAGATGAGCATCGGTCAGTACATGTCGAAGCATGAATCGATTGACCAGGTCAATCTCCTCAGGAGATAGCCCAGTGACGAGTCTCGCCGTAGCGACGGAGTAATCGGAAGGATGGGCTGCGTAGATTTTTGCCTCTGGTGAGAAAGGAACATCGTTTGGAAGTCTCAGTCCCCTTGACTCGATATGTTGCTGTAATTGTCGTCCCGTGACGTATCCAAGCTCGTAGCCTTGCACTTCCACTACACGTGACTTCCACATCGGAGGGCTTTGCCAGCCGAGCAACGCATTTAATACGCTATTTTCCTTCAAAGGACCGAAAACGAGACACTGAGAAATAGGGTGATTTGGAGTTGATCTAACCATGCCACATTATACACTATAGGACAATGATCTTCAATCGGAGTTTCGTTCAGAGATGAGGTGTTTTACCGCTGCGACGATCGCCGATGCGTTGATCTCTTGAAACTGAAGGTTCTGCTCGGGGCTACCAGAATGGGGCGTATTTCGAACGCACAGGTGAGTGAAACGGGGATTTCGACCTTGGTTTGCGGTCGCTGCTAATATCGCCTCCCCAATTCCACCGGCGGGATAGTGATCTTCGACCACGATCATGGGAAGTGAGGCGAATCGTGCAAGGGTAGTGAGATCGATTGGTTTGATTGAGTAAAGATCGATCACCGCAACCTCAACGCCCTCAGTCTTGAGATGATCATACGCCTCGAGTGCCTCGTGCAGGGTAATACCGGCTGTCACGATCACAGCTCTATCGCCATCAGAACTACGTAGAACATTCGACCCCCCAATGGTGAACGATCGAACTTCTTCGCTGGAGTAGAGTACCGGCAGCGCCGCCCGTGTTGCACGAAGGTAGGTGATTCCTTTTTGGTGAAGCGCAAGTGAAGCGAGTTTCTTCATCGTATTTGCATCTGAAGGGTAAAGGACAGTGCTATGGAGAAGTGATCGGAACATTGCGATGTCCTCTAATCCCATCTGAGATGATCCGTCCTCTCCGATCGACACTCCCGCGTGCGAGCCACAGGTGACAAGCTGTGCATAGAAATACTGACCAATTCGAAGCTGATCGAAGGATCGGCTGAGGAACGCTGCAAAACTCGAAATATACGGTTTGAAACCAACTTTGGATAATCCCAAAGCCACGGATACCATATTTTGCTCTGCAATGTACATTTCGAAGAATCGCTCGGGATAGTTTTTCTTGAATTTTTCGGCAAAGGTTGAGTTTGAAACCTCGGCGTCGAGTACAACAATCGAAGGATCTTGTGCTCCGAGCTCAACCAGTGCATCACCATATGCCTCGCGGGTAGAAACCGGATCGTGTAGCTCATAACCCGATGTGCTCCCATCGTTTCCCAAATTACTCGAAGGTGATCGGACCTCTCTCACATCCGATGTGATGGACGAGATATCCGGTAGAGCAATGGTAGGCTTGAGCGTAAGATCGATGGTCCCCAGCTCATGAAGCGCTTCCTCAAGTCTCGCTTTTGGAACCGGCTTCCCGTGCCAACCCTCCTTGTTCTCTAAGAACGATACCCCTTTACCCTTCACTGTTTTTGCTATGAAGATCGTAGGTTTTTGTTGCGTTCCAATACTATCGCTATAGGCCTTGCTGATTTCATCGAGATTATGACCATCATGGATGATCACGGTGTGCCACCCAAAGGCGTCAAACCGCTTGGCGTAGGTGTTCAGATCCCAGCCAAGCATCGTCTCACCACGTTGGCCAAGTCGATTCACGTCGAGAACTGCGATGAGGTTCGTTGCATTATATTTTGCAGCCAACTGTGCCGCCTCCCAGACCTGTCCTTCCGCGACTTCACTGTCGCCCATGAGCACAAAAACACGAGGTAGTTCAGTGCTGTTCCGGTGGTGTAGTCGCAGTCCAAGTGCCATCCCCAGACCGATCGAGAGTCCTTGGCCTAACGAGCCGGTCTCGACGTCGTGATAGGGGAATAATGGAGTGGGATGTCCCTCGAGGCGAGAATATGCATCGCGGAGCTTCATCAGATCTTCCTCGGTGAGTGCCCCTGCGACCCGGTACAGAGCGTACAGAAGTGGGGCGGCATGTCCTTTTGAGAAGATGAAGCGATCGTTGCGCAGATCGTGTGGTTTTGCGATATCTTGTCGGAAATATCCACCAAAAAAGAGCGTTGTGATAAGTTCAACTGCCGAGAGTGATGAGGTTGGGTGTCCGGATCCCGCATGCGTTGTTGCGGTGAGAATATCAGACCTGATTGATCTACACAATGATTCGAGATTCGATAGTTGGTCCATAAAATTAGTATACAGCGTACGATGGGGTATAATGAAACCATGCCAGAAGGACAGGAGATTCCACTCGTAAAACCGACCAAACATCCCGAAATGGTGCGCGAACAGATGCGTGAAGGTCTCCCAGAAAAAGCGGCACGACAGTTCACCGCACTCAAACTCCTCCTAAACCGCTCACGAGTAAGGAAGCAGGAGCTACAACAACAGAATGCGGAGCTCGGAGAGCAGGCTTTCATCGATCCATTAACCGGAGCATATAACCGACGTTACTTTGATGAACAACTCAAGGACGCGTTTGCACTCACGAAACGATCGGGAGAACATGGAGGGAGATTGCAAGTTGGAGTATTGATGTTCGACCTCGACCACTTTAAAGCAGTCAACGATCGATTTGGACATGAAGAAGGCGACAACGTGCTTATAAGTTTTGTCAATCTGATAAAAAAAAGCGCTCGAGAAGAGGATGTTTTTGCTCGTATTGGAGGTGAGGAGTTTGTCCTTCTCATTCGAGGAGTTGAAAAGATGAGCCAGGAGGATATAGAAAAGCTTGCATTACGGTATAACCGACTCGTTTCGGAAGGAGTAGTGGCAGGGCCACGCCGCGACCCGATCACCGTGAGTATGGGTATGAGTTTGTATCCAAACGGTGCCCCAATAGAGAAGCCAGAAGACCTCCTCGCGTATGCAGATAAGGCGCTCTATCAAGCGAAGGAAGGCGGAAGGAATCAGGTGGTGAAGTTTACCGGGGTAAACGAGCAGGGCGAACCTCAGTTTTCGAGAGTTGATGTATCGCCTAAGGGTTGACCAAGCTCCTGCGCCTTCAGCACTCTTCGCATGATCTTCCCACTTCTCGTCTTGGGGAGTGAGGGCACAAACTCAATCTCATCAGGGGTCGCGATAGGGCCGATCATCTCGCGAACCTTCTTTTTCAGCTCTGCTTTGAGCTCATCTGTAGGATTCTGGCCAACCTTGAGAATTACAAACGCCTTAATCGACTCTCCCTTGATCTCATGTGGCTTCCCGATCACCGCTGCCTCTGCTACCGCAGGATGTGCCACGAATGCGCTCTCGAGCTCTGCAGAACCAAAGCGATAGCCAGACACCTTCAAGACATCGTCATTTCGGCCAAGAATCCAGAAGTATCCATCTGTATCAATCTTTGCGGTGTCGCCCGTAAAGTAGACGTTCGGTATTTCGCCCCAGTATGATGTTTTGTACTTCTCTTGATTCTTATAGATATCCTTCATCATTGCTGGCCATGGGTGTTTGATCACCAGGAAACCCTGTTCATTGCGAGGAACAGACTTTCCTTCATGATCAACGACATCGAGCTCGAGTCCTGGGAATGGTTTAAAACAGGAGCCGGGTTTCAGTGGGACCGATGGAAGTGGAGAAAGGATGTGCATTCCAGTCTCGGTCTGCCACCAGGTGTCCATAATGGGACACTGATCCTTTCCGATCACGTGATGAAACCATTTCCACGCCTCGGGATTAATCGGCTCACCAACGCTTCCCAGTATTTGTATATGGCTGAGGTCAAACTTGTTTGGCCACTCTTCGCCGAACTTCATAAGCGCTCGAACTGCAGTTGGTGTAGTGTAGAACTTTGTAACGCGATACTTTGCAAGAAGCGACCACCACTTTCCTGGATCGGGAAAGTCCGGAGGGCCCTCGTACACAAAACTCGTGACACCGTTTATGAATGGAGAGTATACGATATAGCTATGTCCGGTAATCCAACCCGGATCCGCGGTACACCAGTAAATATCGTCGGACTGAAGGTTGAAGATCCATTTCAGCGTAATGTATACGCCGACCATGTAGCCACCATGACTATGGAGAATCCCTTTTGGCTTACCGGTGCTTCCTGAGGTATAAAGAATAAAGAGGGGATCCTCTGCATCCATGATCTCAGTCGAACACATGGTGTCCTGCCGTTCAACAACTTCGTCCCACCAGAGATCGCGACCCTCCTTCATGGTGACCGGATTTCCACTGCGTTTCACCACCAACATATGTTCAACCGAAGGCGCCTCCGCAACGGCATCGTCGACGGTTTTTTTCGTATCAACGAGCTTTTCTCGAAAGTGATATCCATCTGCGGTGATAACAACCTTTGACTCTGCCTCCAGTACACGATTCTTCAGTGCATCGGTTGAGAAGCCTGAATAGACGACGGTGTGAACGGCACCAATCTTCGCACAGGCGAGCATACTAATGGTTTGTTCAGGAAGTCGGGGAAGATAAATACTGACTCGATCGCCCTTTCGAACCCCAAGCGATTTGAGCGCGTTGGCGCATTTGCAGACCTCCTCGTGGAGCTGCTGATAGGTAAAGGTTCGAGTTGCGCCATCTTGACCTTCCCAAATCAGTGCTTGTTTATCTCGATTGCCATTTTTTAGGTGTCGATCGAGTGCGTTATTTACAATATTACATTGAGCTCCTTTGAACCAATGAGCATAGGGATACTGCCAGTCAAGAACCTGATCCCAGTGTTTGAACCAGTTCAGTTCCTTTGCAATGTTCTCCCAGAATGCTTCAGGGTTTGCGATTGAGTCTGTGTGGAGTTGCTCGTAGTCTTTAACATACGAATGCTCGACGAGAGTAGAAGAGGGTCGCACTACTGGATCATCCATTTCATCTATTATGCAGAAGAACGAGATGGAAAAGCAAGAGCTTATCGGGTTACCTGAAATGACTTTACCTGTTCGAGAAGATGCTTTGCTTCGATGTTTTTCTCAAAATGCTCTCGTACAGGTTGAAGTAATTTGTCAAGTTCTGACGCGACACAAACTTTAAGATCCTGTGGGTGAATTTCTTTTCCAGCAAACTTTTGTTCGAGTTCCTCATATGACGAAACGGTAAGATTGCCACCGAACTTCTCCGGTCGTTCGATGGTAAGAGCAGGGAGCGCTTCGAACAGAATGTACTTACAGTACTCAAGTACCGGATTGTCCTTTACCTCACCCTCAAGACACCATGCTTTGTTGATCTTTCGCTTGATGTCCTCTGTAGTGTCGGTCATAAAGATGGCAGAGTCGGGATTCGACTTCGACATTTTGAGCTCAATGGTCCTCTTTACCTTGTCTTCGGTTTCGTTTGTTGGTTTACCAAGCCCCATAAGCATATGATGACTCACTACGACTGGCTTCCAGTACCCGAGCTGCGGGCCGATTTCACGCGCAAGCATGTTGAGTTTGCGTTGATCCATTCCGAGTTGGGTAATTTTTGCTCCAAGCATGAAGATATCGGCAACCTGCATACACGAATAGATGATGTTTGCTCCAGTAAGATTGTCGAGCGACTCGTCTCGACCCATCATCTCAGCGGTGCGAACGAATCTACCCAGCGCATTCGACTTCCCCACCTGTACTACGAGCTTCCAGTAGTCCGGATTTTTTGCCATGTCCGATGCCCAGTGGAACTCAACCTTACTCATATCCATGCCGCATGCCTTCCAGACCTCGATGAAGTACTTTCCGACGGTCTGAATCTTCTGGAGATCGCCACCCATCTTGTTATTTGCGAGTGCATGCCAGTCGGCAACCCACATCTTGAAGCGAACGCCCGCCTTTGTCATCTTGTTTACGTTGATAGCGCGAAGGAGTCCTTGAGCAATATGAATCTGTCCTGAAGGTTCGAAACCATCGTATGCGACGAGTTCCTCTCCAGATTCGAGGAGTGCTTTGAGTTCATCTTCTTTAATAATCTCCTCGCCAACCTGTCGGATGAGGGCAAGTCGTTCATCGGTGGTCATACCGATCCATTATACGATATAATTCAGATCAGTATGAAAAAAAGAGTATTGTCTGGAATTCGAGCCACGGGTAGACTGCATCTCGGGAATTACTTTGGTGCGGTACAAGGAATGCTCGAATTACAGAACAATCCCGAATACGAAACCCTGTATATGGTCGCCGACCTTCACACCGTTACCACCCCGTATACGGTTGAGGAACTTCGACAAAATCGGAGAGAAGTATTTCTTGAGTATCTCGCCTGTGGTCTTGATCCAGAGAAAAGTATTCTTTTTTTTCAGTCCGATGTTGCTGAGCACACCGAACTCGCCTTTTATTTTTCATCGGTGGCTACCATCGCGCGAATGTCGCATCTCCCAACATACAAAGATAAGGTGAAGCAATATCCGCACGATAATACCATGGCACTTCTCAATTACCCAATCCTCATGGCCGCCGACATACTGCTCTATAAGGCGGGACTGGTTCCGGTCGGCGTTGACCAGGAGCCACATCTTGAGGTGGCGAGAGAGGTTGCACGAAAGATGAATGAAAAGTACGGGCTTCAGTTCCCTGAACCAACACGATTTATGACAAAAGGGGAGTACATCCCATCTTTAAAGGGAGAGGGAAAGATGAGCAAATCGGTCGAAGGGAGTTTTATAAACCTCATGGATAGCCAGGAGGCGGTTCTAAAGAAGGTCCGATCCATCCCCACCGCAACCACGGCAGGTGGAGAGATGAGTGGAGGGGTGAAGAGTCTGTTTGCGCTCGGGGAACTTTTTCTATCAGACGAACTCGCTGGTTTCACCGATGCATATGAGAGCGGAACGCTTCAGTTCTCGTCGATGAAGGATGCGCTTGCCCACGCAATATCCACGGTACTACAGCCAATCCAACTTCGGTACAACAACTTAGTCCAAAATGAGAAACAGGTCGATGAGATTATTCAGAGCGGGGCTGAAAAAGCTCGACAGATAGCGAAGACCACCGTAGCTGAGGTTAAAACTGCGATGGGACTTCGGTCATGAGCGTTCATTTCTACAATCTTCGTAGCCGACTCGGTATGATCAATCTCCCTCACCGACAGGAAGAGTTCAATCTCGGAGTCGAAGAGGGTGGAGACGCAATTCTTACCACCGAGTTTATGGAGCAGTTTCCGGGATCGGCGATCGATCGATTTGAGTTCACCCTTCCGGAGGCTCTCGATCGAAAGAAGTACTTCGAAACCATTGCGCACGACTCACAGCAGGCGATTGCACTGATCGAGGACACACTCCAGGAAGACGAGATGCAGGTGGTTGTAGGAGGAGATCACAGCGTTGCGTTTAGTTCGCTTTCTGCTATCCTCCGTCGTCTTCATTCTCATTCGGTTGGGTATATTCAGGTCGACTCGCACCCAGACATTAACACAATCGCAACAAGTCCAACCGGTAACTTTCATGGTATGTGGATGCGACCGTTCGTGGGTGGCTTTGAGCGCGAGGATATCAATGTCCTTGTGCCACACCTTCTCAAGCCAAGTCAGGTTCTCTACATCGGGAACCTCGATCTCGACCCTGAGGAGTCGGAGTTCATCATGACACAGGGCATCCGTATCATTTCATTGGACGAACTCCGAGCTAAGGACGGGAAGGTCACGGCTGAGATACAGAAGTTCTTCGACACATTTGAACATATCCATCTCGACATTGATATCGACGGCTTTGATCGGAGTGTTGCGCCTGCAACCGGGATTCCAGCACAGAGAGGGCTCCTGCGAGGCGACATCGACCAAGTACTGTCGCTGTTTCGCACAAAAGAAAGTCGATCGCTCGATCTTGTGGAGGTAAATCCACAAAAAGAAGGCTCTGAGGAGACGATTGCATTCGCGCAGTCGCTGATTGCAGATGCTTGTTTGGAGGCGTAGTCTACGGCAATGTTCTGCACTTTTTGTATAATAGGGTTCACAGTATATGCATCGAAAATATCTACCATCAGAAATTGAAGGGAAGTGGCAGGAGAAGTGGAAGAAAGAGAAAACCTTCTCTCCAGACCTTGATAAAGCCAAAAACCCGTACTACGCGCTCATGATGTTTCCGTACCCCTCCGCCGAGGGACTCCATGTCGGGAATATGTATGCCTTCACCGGTACCGATATCTTCGCCCGGTTCATGAGAATGCAGGGATATGACGTGCTTGAGCCGATCGGGCTCGATGGTTTTGGCATTCATAGTGAGAACTATGCGATGAAAATCAATAAGCACCCGATGGATCAGTCGAAGGTGACCGAGGAGCGGTTCTACAAGCAACTTTCCTCGATTGGAAACGCCTTTGACTGGGAGCGAACCGTTGAGACCTACAAGCCGGAGTACTACAAATGGACCCAGTGGATCTTCCTCCAAATGTATAAGAAAGGTTTGGCGTATAAGAAGAAAGCAGATGTGAACTGGTGTCCGTCGTGCAAAACAGTTCTGGCAGACGAGCAGGTGATCAGTGGAAAGTGTGAGCGGTGTTCGAGCGTAGTTGAGAAAAAACAGCTCGAGCAATGGTTCTTTAAGATTACCGACTATGCAGATCGACTCCTGAACAATCTGAAGGATCTTGACTGGTCCGAAAAGGTCACCATTGCGCAGCGTAACTGGATCGGAAAGAGCGAAGGAATGCATATTATGTTCGATTCCATCGAGGTCTTTACAACAAAGCCTGAGACCATCGATGGCGCAACATTTCTCGTTATCGCGCCCGATCACCCACTCGTAGACTCTCTCACTACCGCAGATCAGCGGACAACAGTGCAGCAGTATCAAGATGAAGTAAAAGCAAAGTCCGAGGACGAACGGAGAGATAGTAAAGAAAAAACAGGCGTCTTCACCGGCTCGTATGTAACGAACCCATAT
The DNA here is from genome assembly GCA_964535635.1 of uncultured Gammaproteobacteria bacterium. Classification (GTDB taxonomy): domain Bacteria; phylum Patescibacteriota; class Microgenomatia; order UBA1406; family GWC2-37-13; genus CAZLQR01. The sequence goes on from CAZHVF010000004.1 coordinate 37,831, forward strand.
ACAAAGAAAAAAATTCCTGTCTGGATTGCCGACTACGTACTTATGGGGTACGGTACGGGCGCGATCATGGCTGTTCCTGATGGTGATGAGCGAGATAGAGCTTTCGCAGAAGTATTCAGATTACCAATCGAACAGACAACGTACAAATCTAAGCCTGAAGGAAAAAAACAGGTTAACTATCACCTCCGAGATTGGCTCATCTCACGCCAACGATACTGGGGACCACCGATCCCGATCATTTACTGCGATCACTGCGGTGTGGTTCCTGTTCCAGAGAAGGATCTTCCGGTGACATTGCCGTACGTAGAAAACTTCCGCCCGGAGGGAACCGGGATGTCACCACTTGCGAGTGACCCCGCATTTTATAACGTTCCCTGCCCAACCTGCGGTAAGCCAGCGAAGCGTGAAACCGACGTCTCCGACACCTTCTTAGACTCGGCATGGTATTTTCTGCGATACACCTCAACCGAGGACGATCAACAACCATGGAAGCCAGAGAGAGTCAAGCGTTGGCTACCGGTGAGCTCATACATTGGTGGCGCAGAGCATTCTGTACTTCACCTGCTCTACAGTAGGTTCACAACCATGGTTTTTAAGGATATGGGACTCATCGAACACTTCGAAGAGCCGTTCACTCGGTTCAGAGCACACGGTCTGATCATATCGGAGGGTGCAAAGATGAGTAAGTCAAAAGGGAACGTCATTAATCCGGACGACTATATTAAAGAGTACGGGGCCGATACACTTCGTGTTTACCTCATGTTCCTGGGGCCGTTCGATCAAGGAGGAGATTTTCGAGATCAAGCAATCTCCGGACCATACAACTTTCTGAAAAGAGTTTGGGACCTGCAGAAAAAACTCGATAATTCGGGCAAAGACGAGGTTTCGGACGATGCGCGTGTATGGATGCAAAAAACTATCAATAAAGTGAAGAAGGACTGCTCAGAGCTCAAATTTAATACCGCCATTGCCGCGATGATGGAGTGGATAAACTATCTCGTTAAATCATCCTCCGTATCGGTAGTCGAATATAAAAATCTTTTGCTCCTCCTTGCACCGTTTGCTCCTCATGTCACCGAAGAGTTATGGGCGGAGCTTGGAGAGAAGTCTTCGATCCACCTTCAGCTACAACCAAAAGAAGATCTCAATGTGGTATCACATGAGCATGTGAGGATAGCGGTGCAGGTAATGGGGAAGACTCGAGCTGTGCTTTCGATGTCGCAGTCTGAGCTCGAAGAAGCAAATGTAGTGGAAAAAGCATTGAGTGAGGGCTCTGTGACAAGGCATATAGGCGAACAGAAGTATAAGGTCATCTACGTGAAGGGAAAAGTGCTTAATTTTGTCTTTACTTCATAATATAACAGGATCGGATTGTCCCGTAAGGATAAAACGAAATAAACTTATTTGAACAATTTAGTCTTATAATGTGCCATGATGTCATGAAAAGTGAGTGGTTTTTTTACAGTCGAGGTTTTACATTTTTTTGTTACAATTGACTGTGTTATTGCCCGGTCGTCTAATGGTAGGACGCGACACTCTGGATGTCGTTATCGGGGTTCGAATCCCTGCTGGGCAGCACGCTACCTCAAACGGAGCAACTTCATTCTCCTCACGTTAACCATCATGAGTAGTTGATCTGTCTAATTAACACCATGCTTTAACTGCTCCTTCGCTTGACCAAGGATATCTGCTGAAAATAACCATGTTTCTTCACGTCTGATAGAGGAGATTATCGGAAGATGCGCATGGTGTCCTGAACATGGCTACAGAAAGATCTATAAACCATATACTGACTCTTGTCAGATCGACCGTTCTTTTGCTAAAACTGGAGCAGTACTAACCATCATAAAAAACGATGGATCTGTCAGTAAGCCCTACGTTCGATTTGCACGCCTAGAGGTATTCATCGAGATAGTGATTCTGCCGATTCATCTAACATATAACCTGTTTTTTGATGATAACCGATAGTAAAAAGTAATACTATAGATCAATCAAATAGTCTAAATGGTAATTTGGATTTTGAGGTGCTCAGCGTGAGTTTGATACTTATAGTAATAACTCAAAATAGGATTGAGATTGAGACTGAGCATTGTATACTTGAAGCATGCAGCCGAAACTCACAACGCTTCCTAACGGACTAAGGGTGTTATTCATCGACACAAACGCATTTCCAAGCCTTACGACAATACTTCTTGTCGGTGCGGGGTCTCGGTATGAGAACGCGAAGAACAATGGAATAGCTCACTTCTTCGAGCACATGGCATTCAAAGGATCAAAAAAGTTTCCAAACTCATTTGTTATTTCTTCAACGATTGAAGGTCTTGGGGGAGTATTTAATGCATTTACCTCAAAAGACCATACGGGTTACTGGATAAAAGCAACAAACGACCATTTCGACACCGTACTGGACGTTCTATCGGATATGATCACGAGCTCGCTTCTTCTCGAGGAAGAGATTAATCGAGAGAAAGGTGTCATCGTTGAGGAGATTAATATGTACGAGGACACGCCTCGGTGGAAGAGTGGAGATCTTTTTGAGGAGCTGATGTATAAGGGTAGCTCGCTCGGTATGGATATCGCAGGTACGAAGGACACCGTTACCGCGTTCGATCGAAGCACCTTTACGAGCTATATGGATGAGTTATATCACCCGAATAATGCCGTTCTTGTGGTTGCAGGAGGTTTTGGTTCTGACAAGGCAGACTATCTCAAGAAGGTGGAGGCAAAATTTGGACACTGGAAACAGAAAAAAGTGACAGGGTCGTATACCGACTTTGCTACCGTCCAACAAGCACCGCAGGTGCTGGTACACACCAAAAAAACAGAGCAAACCCATTTTTGTCTTGGTTTTCACAGCTATAACCTTACGGACGAGAGAAAATATCCGTTAGCCGTACTCTCCACAATCCTCGGTGGCGGAATGTCTTCCCGACTCTTTATGCAGGTGCGCGAGCGGAGAGGCTTGTGTTACTACATTTCAACCGGTAGAACGAGCTATCAAGACGTCGGAAATTTTGTAACTTCTGCAGGAGTAACGAATGACCTGAATAAAACGAAGGAGGCGATACGAGTAACGCTTGAAGAGCATGCAAAAATCAAAGCAGGTGAAGTAACGGACGAAGAGATTAAGAAAGCTAAGGACCTTATTAAAGGACGAACGATACTCTCGATGGAGGACTCGCAGAATGTATCGCTTTACTTCGGCATAGAGTTGTTACTGCAGAACAAGACAACCACTCCAGAGGAGATGTTAGAACGTATTTCAAAGGTAACAAAGGACGAAATTGTCTCGGTTGCAAAGGATGTGTTTACGCGCGAAAAACTCAACCTATCATTGATAGGTCCTTGCGCACAAGGAGATATTAATCCTGACGATCTCGTCGTCTAACCTATGCTTCAATCCTATCTATTTGTGATGGGAATAGTGGTCGGATCTTTCTTGAATGTTGTCATCGATCGTCTCTCTTTGAATAAGAGTCTGCTCGGACGTTCGCATTGTGATCACTGCCGAAAAACACTTCAACCCATGGATCTAGTTCCGGTTTTTTCATTTCTCGTACTACGTGGGAAATGTAGATCATGCGGACATCGCCTCTCGATCCAGTATCCGATCATAGAGATGATCACCGGAATGCTATTCGTAACGATCTGGTCGTACTTTGAACTAAAGGGCCCGTTCGTTCAGGTAAGTATGATCGGTGCGTTTTGTTCACTCCTCGTATTACTCATGAGTGATCTTAAGTATCGTATTCTGGCAGACGAGGTTCAAATAGCCTTGTTTCTGAGCGTAACTGCGTACCATCTCTCGACCGGCTCTGACTTTACTGAACTGGCTCGTTTTGGAGTAGATGGATTTATTGTTCTTGCCCCGTTGCTGCTGATATTTATTCTGAGTCGAGGAAAAGGTATGGGGTTTGGAGATGTAAAGCTGGCGTTCATTATTGGCTACTGGTTTGGGTTCGTGGGCGGGCTCACGACATTGTATCTTTCATTTGTCAGTGGGGGAATACTCGGAATCATTCTTCTTGCTCTCCGAAAAGCAAGACTGAAGCAGGCGATTGCGTTTGGACCGTTCTTGATTGTCAGTATGATTGTGTTCTTTGTCTTCAAGGGTCCAATAACTGCATACCTAAATACTATATTCGGTCTAAAATAAAAACTCAAAAACCGAATAAAAAATATATAGTAATATAATTTCTCTGCATTGCTTAACGTTTGCACAGAAATTTAAAGCTAAACTGTTAAGAGAGCAATTAAATATAGTAATTAGGTGATCGCCCGAAGTACCGCTATTTACTATATCTGCACCCCTTAAAAACATTCAAAACTTCTCCTATAAATCGTCTATGTTTGGGTTCATGGAGGATGGTCGATGGACTAATTCACACAGAGAAGAACCACTCATTCTCGGTCAAAAAGGCCATGTATTTCCACAGTATGGCGATACTTGAGTCTTTCACCCCTCGCATTAGTCTTGTGACCATACATTCCTTCTAAGGCATCGAATTACGTCGATATTTTGATGTGTTCTCGGACGATTTGACAGCAATTTTAGGCGACTGTATACGTTGGCATTTTTTTCTCTCGTATGGAGTGTTCAAAATAATGGATCAAGGGCTTTACTATGAGAAAAAAAATGAAAAATGCATAAAATTTCCCGCAAACCAATTGTATGCCATTTTAATTTTGCACAACGATCATCCGTAGTTTATTGATCGCGTTTGATCTAGTTAGTTAGTTATGAGTAATAATCGCAAAAAAGAGTATTTTTTTCAGGCGAAGTAGTTGTTTGGGGCTTTGGTAAGTCCCAAGCTAAATGGATAAAAACAAAAACTATGCATTGGTTAGTCAATGCATAGATTTTTGAAGCTAAAATGCCTATTGACAAGCCATACGTAGTTTTGTTCTAATGAAAGTTAGATTTAAGAAAGCAGAATTTTCATGAGTACAAGCCCCACAACACAATCAAAAAAAAGCCTCGTTACCATCGGTAAAGCTTCTGAAATTTTGGGTGTATCGATCGATACGATTCGACGATGGGACAAAGCGGGCTTAATAAAGGCCTATCGCGAAGAAGAGGGGAAGGCTCGACGATTTTCCATCGATGAACTCCGAGCCATGAAGGCATCGAAGCCACTTACCATTTCCGAAGTTGCAGCTGAACTCAATGTCTCAACGTCAACACTACGACGACTCGAAAAAAGAGGAGCTCTCATTCCTCAACGAAACTCGATTGGCGAACGCGTATATTCACGAGACTCGGTAAAGGCATTTATCGCGCGATCTGCACAATCTCGAGAGACCGAGCGACCGGTGATAGAGTCAGACTCGGCATTTGTGGCTCCTCAAGAAGCCCATCAGCCTCAGTCCGTTCAGGTGGTAGAGGCACCGGCCTCCGAAGCGATAACAACTGTATCTGGAAATAACTCGGACGTGAATAATCAAGTTGCATCTCCAGTTCACGGTGAAGCAATCTCATCGATCCCAACCATGCAGTCGGTTGAAACTCATAATGTTGAGACTACCGAAAAAGACCAAACACATGAGGTTGACCGAGTATACGAAGAGGGAATGCGTTCAAGAAGAGATGGTGGAGTATCGCAAGGAATTCGATCACAGGTTCTGACAGGGATCCTATCTGCTGGTTTCACAGCGCTCTTTGTTATTATGTTCCTGAGTCTGAACGGGCTGATGCATACAGGAACAAATAACCAGATTGCAAAAACAACAAACGTACAAAATTCAGTACAAAATAATGGTTCGGTTCTTGGAGCAAGCACAAGTAACAACTTCTTTGCAAACGCCGCTGAGTATCTCACAACCCTCTTCTCATCATTTGGTGGAGCTAAAACAACATCGCAAAGATCGATTGCTCAGAATACGACGAATGACAACCTCAGTGTGTCTGATGTGCAGGCGGTGGTCTCGAATGTCGAAGCTCGGGAAAACGAGACGATTTACTTCGCGATACCGGCGACCTTCCTACAGGACATCAGCGCCCCGAATATTGTGTATAGAGTTACCGCCGGAACGGGGGTAACGATAACAGGGGATCCGCAAAACCCTGTAATTAATGCGACAACAGCCGGCACCGCCGGCGTTTCGTCGTTTCAGGGGTCAACCGGAGCGATCAGTCTTGTCGCGGGTTCTGGAATTTCGATTGATGGCTTAACAATAACCTCAACCGTATCTTCATCGACCGAGCAAACCTTCAAGACGATCTCGGTAAGTGGCCAGTCCGATGTAGTCGCGGATAGCTCGACAGACACACTCACCCTCACCGCGGGCTCAGGAATCACTATCACCACCGATGCAACTGGAGACAATATCACCATCTCAAGCACCGGAGGCTCATCGACCTCAGGATTCACCGACAATGGCACTGTAATCAGCCTCACGACCTCCACCGATCATGTAACGCTCGGATCAACCACCGATCTTGCGAAGTTAGGTATCGATGGTCAGGCCGATGAAATCCAGCTGCTCGTGCAGGGGAACGGAACGCAGACAGCAAGCCTGATTGTTGCCGAAACATCGACCGGAACCGACGTTTTCACCGTTAGCAACTCTGGCGATGTAGTTCAGACAGGTTCTCTTACCATCTCCGGTGTCGGGACAGATATCACTACCGGAGTAGGTGAAGACCTCACACTTGTTGCAAATGGTGGGGGAGTCATCAACCTGAACGACACTGTGGTTATCACCGGCACCACCGATCTTCAGGGATCAATCGCTAACTCAACCGGAGTGCTCACGATTGCCGACGATATCGCAATAACAGGAAACACAACGCTCGGTGACAACTCTTCGGACACTCTAGTAATCAATGCAGGAACCTCCGGTGTAGGTATTACCTTCGCTCATGCATCGTTTGCGAACTGTAGTGCTCTCGAGACCGTGGGAGGAGTGCTCACCTGTGGAACCGACGACACCGGAGGAGCAGGAGCATGGACCGACGGAAGTGGGTATGTATATTTAACATCAAGCAACAACAATGTCGGAATCGGTACCTCAGCGCCCGGTGGAAAGGTACAGATCTTAGGTGATGCAGATGAGATTCAACTTCTGGTAACCGGAAACTCCACACAGAATGCCAATCTGCTCACGCTCGAGCAGAATGGTGGCACCGATGTTTTTACCGTTACTAATGCCGGAAATGTTGCCATTGCCGGAACCCTCAACGTAACCGGGAACACCACTCTCACCTCAGGAACCGCAACCAACTTCTCAACAACAGGGAATCTTACGGTAGCAGGGAACACCACCACCACTGGTTCTACCTCAACCGGGTTCTTGAATGTCTCAACCAATGCAAGTATCTCCGGTTCCACATCAACTGGATTCCTCTCTGTATCCACCAATGCCAATGTAACCGGATCAGCCTCTGTAGGATCCCTCACTATCGGTGGCTCCACCTTCACCAACCTTGCCGGTACCGGTCTCTCAGTTGCCGGCAATACCTTAGTCACCACCCTAGGTACCTCCATTGATAACTCTGAGCTCACCAACTCCTCAATCACCTTCGCCGG
>CAZHVF010000005.1:0-43082 GCA_964535635.1 uncultured Gammaproteobacteria bacterium
CGCCCTCGTAATTCTGATCGGATTTGGACTCTGGTTCTTTCGGGCTCAGTACGGATCTCCAGTATCACCACCGCGCTCATCAGAATCTCGTAATGCCCAACCGGATAACTCACTAACCGCGCTTCCATATCAGAAAACGATTTTTGTGCCGTACTGGCAGCTTGATGAAGCATTTCGTCCTCCATCTGAATATGATCGATATATCTACTTCGGCGTAGCGGGATCCTCACAAGGAATCAATAGATCCGATCCTGGTTACCAGAAACTGCAGTTGTTCGTAGAAGAGACCCCGCATGCTCGTTGGCTGACCATACGTATGACAGACTCTGAGGTGAATGACCAGATTATTGAGAGTGCTGCTCGTCAGCAAAAAATTATTTCGGATGCTGTTGATATTGCGGAACGGTATGGGTTTGAAGGAGTCGTGCTCGATTTTGAGTACAAGACGCTGTTTGGTGAGAAGGTCGAAGCGGTTACTGGATTCTATCGATCGTTTGGGGAAACGCTGCGCAAGAACAGACTCAAGACTGCGGTTACTGTATATGGAGATGTAAAGTACCGGAGTAGACCGTACGATCTGCGAGCGATACAGTCTGCTGTTGATGAGGTGATGATTATGGCCTACGATCTGCACAAGAGCAGGGGAGAGCCGGGTCCCAACTTTCCACTATCGGCGGGGAAGCTGTATGGATATGGGTATGACCGGCTTCTCAAGGATGTCCTCCCGATTATTCCGGCAGAAAAACTTACCATTATCTTTGGAATGTATGGATACGATTGGAAGGTTGATGATCAGAAGCGACCGATCACAGTCGGCGAATCAATGACAACGGCGCAAATCACGAAAAATCTGATCGACGACTGCCCGGTAGAACGATGTACTGTCATGAACGATGTACTGTCCGGTGAGACCGAGATCAACTACGTCGACGATTCAGGAAGGCTTCATATCGTTTGGTTTGAGAATGAGCGGTCTGTACAGACAAAATCAGCACTTCTCAAATCGAATCAGATCAATTCATATGCATTCTGGGCATATGGGTATTTCTAGGGAGTCTGTTGTGTTTTTTTCGACTTCTTTGTGAACGCACCGAGCTCCTTGAGCTTCCACATGAATAGGGCGGCTTTCCGTTTTGCTTTTGAGTCAATTACGAATCGGAGCGCTTCTTCGAGAAGAGGTCGGGGAATCGTCTTTGCAAACTTTATGTAGAGACTTTTTCTTGGGGTATCTTGGAGTTTTTCGGAAAGCATGACGCCAAATCCCTGAAATTCTCGACTCACATATTTATCTTTAAGGGGATTAAATCGTTTGAGTACGTCGCCGACGCTTTGCATGTGCCAAGTATACCTCGTTTAAGAAGCGGTTTGATTACTGAGCATTAAAATCGGGAACATTTGGGAGCCCTGCGGCAGGTGCAGGAGCTGGAGCTGGTTCGGGTTGTGGCGCTGGCATTGGCTCTGGCGCAGGTGAAGGTTCAGGTTGTGTCGCTGGTGTTGGTTCTGGAACTGCTGCAGGAGCTGGCGCTGGTTGAGGGGCGGGCATATTCATATCTGCGTTTGCTGCTTGAACAGGGGCAGATGCTGAAGAAACTTTGCTCTGCAGATCGGCAAGAATTGCATCAAGTGGATTATTTGCTGCTTGAACAGGTGCCTCTGGTGCTGGAGCTGGCGTTGGTTCTGGTTGTGGTGCTGGAGCCGGCTCTGGTGCAGGTGCCGGTGCTGGTTCCGGCATTGGAGCTGGTGCTGGCTCAGGTGCAGGTGCCGGCTGAGGAGCAGGCATGTTCATATCTGCGTTTGCTGCTTGAATTGGCGCCTCAGGAGCGGGCGCTGGTTGTGGTGCTGGAGCCGGCTCTGGTGCAGGTGCCGGTGCTGGTTCCGGCATTGGAGCTGGTGCTGGCTCAGGTGCAGGTGCCGGCTGAGGAGCAGGCATGTTCATATCTGCGTTTGCTGCTTGAACTGGTGCTTCCGGTGCTGGCACAGGTTGCGGTGCTGAAGCCGGTTCTGGTGTTGGTGCTGGTTCAGGTTGTGGTGCCGGAGTAGGTTCTGGAACTGCTGCAGGAGCTGGAGCTGGTTGAGGAGCAGGTACGTTCATGTCTGCGTTTGCCGCTTGGGTTGGTGAACCGCCAAGAATCGCATCGAACTCCGATTGGGTAAATCCCTTCAGTACTGCTGATGTCCCGTCGTCTTTGACAATCTGTGTTACCGGTGTTCCTGCGAAGTTGTTTCCTAACTTCATCATTTCGTCAAGAAAGGTCTTATTTGATTCAACGTTCCGCTCTTCAAAGGTGACACCCTTCGAAGTGAGATACTGCTTCTCTTGAGGAGTGAACTGACAGGTGTTTTGCGTGTAGATTACGACTTTCATTGATACGAACCATTATGAAGAAAAAATGACCCCTTGTCAACATTATTTTCTCGCTAGCCGCGCATAGAGTTTTTCGTAGTCTGACACCATGCGCTGAATCGAAAAATGCTCCTCAACATGCGTACGACAATCAGCAGGATTGATTGTATGAATCTTATTCAATGCACGCTCAAGCCCTTCGACACCCTCCGTCGGATCGACCAGAAACCCTGTCTTCCCATCAATTATGAGTTCAGAGAGAGACCCTCGGTTAAAAGCAATAACCGGGGTTCCGCAGGACATTGCCTCCGCTACAACAAGCCCAAATGGTTCATCCTGGTTAATAGTCATCAAAAAAGCTTTGGCATTCTGAAAGAGGTCGATGATGGTCTTCACCGGAGTTGATTGCTCGGAAGAAGGCGCTCCTACAAAACGGATTCGATCAGTTAAAAAAGGTTTTACATCCTGTTCATAAAAATTTATATCCTCAACGGGAGCGGAGATCGCGAGATACGAATTTGTTTTACGTGCGAGTTGTATCGTCCAGCGAACTCCCTTCGGGTCCATATATGTACCATCATTACTCTTTGATTTCGGAAGCCTCCCCAGCCAGAAAAGAAAGTCTTTTTTTTCTGGCTGAAACTCGTATAGTGAGGTATCAACGCCGTTATGGACGACCGATACATTGCTCTGATTCTTCATCTTCTGCTTATATGAATCAGAGAGCGCAACAAACTGAGTTTTGGGGAATTGCTCGACAACAGAGTCAATGTAGTAATCGTGTACCGCATGGAGCGTCGTCACTAAGGGTTTCCTCAACTGATCTTCAATTAGAGAGGGAAAAAGGTCGGGATAGGTGTGGTTGTGAATTACATCAGCCCAGTCTTGTTCCCGCACGATCGCCTTAGCGAGGAGCATGAGTTCTGCAATGTCTCGCTGAAACTCATTCTCGACTTTCTGCTCTTCGATCCAGGGCTTTGGAATAACGCCGATCGTGGTAACGCCCGGTATCGAGCTATCTGAGGTTCCGAGAAGTTTCACTTCATGACCCCTTCGAGCAAGCTCTGCGCCCAGTTGAAAGATAATTCGCGATCGTGACGCGAATTCCGAAGCGGCAACCCTTCGCTTCAGAGTAGAAACCAATAAGACCCTCATTCTTTATTTATACCGGGTTGGATGCTTTTTGGGAAGCTCCCGTACAACATGAAGGTACTCTTTAGTCGTAAAGCGGAACTTTCGATAGATCTTCTCGAACTCTTCGGTCATCTTCTCCCAGGTAAATCGAGCCTTTACCGTTTCATAAGCACGTTTGCCAACAGACTTTCGGAGCTCCTCATCAGATAGGAGCATGTTGACCGTATCGATAATCGCTTTGCTGTCCTTTGTTTTCACGAGAAAACCATTTGTTCCATGTTTAATGATGGTGGTGATGCCTCCGCTATGTGTTGCGACCACCGGCTTTTTTGATGCCATCGCCTCAACAATGACAAGTCCAAACGGTTCCTTCCATGTACTTGGAGCAACATATACATCGCACCGCGCATAAAATGCGTTGAGGCTAATATTGTCATCTGTTTTAATCCACCCGAGGATCTTTACATTGGTAATTGCGTAATCCTTAATGATTTTTTCTAGATTTTCCCGTTCCGGTCCATCTCCAACAATGAGCACCGTGCCATCGATGCTTTTTGCAGCACGAATGAGATAGTCAACGCCTTTATACTTGGTTAGCCTGCCAGTAAATAACACAACCTTTTTACCATCGAGATCGTATTTTTTGTTAATTTTTTCAATTTCTTTACTGAAGTCTTGAGAGTAATCTGCCAGATCCACCCCTCCGAGAATCGTCTTTGTTTTGTATCCGTATTCATGACCAAACATGTCGAGATACCATCGCTTTGTGAAAGCGCTGTTGGCAGTAATGAAGCGTGCAACAGCATTCGCATCGTTAATGAGCCCAATGAGTCGTCGGTCACGACTGAGGTAGTGGAGATCGCTTCCATGTGTGGTAATGACAAACTTAATTCCGTAGAGTACTTTTATCAATCGTGCAACCGCCGGAAGAAATGCGGTATGGAATGAGTGAATAATCTCTGGCTCGAACTCACGAACCGCCTTGAGGGAGGTATTCACATAGGTCGTGTAGATCTCTCCGATTTCGACACCGTTCATATCTTCGTATTTTTTGGCGTCTTTGAGCTCGGGATTCCCCACAAAGACACCCATCTGAGGAGGTTTTACGGTGTAGAGCTTGATACCTTCGAGCGACCGCTTCTCGGGAGCCACAATCGCAACAGTATGCCCGTTTTTTACGAGCTCTCGGGTGAGTCTACGCAGCCAATTTCCACTCCCGTTTCCCCAGAGGGGAAACATATGGAGAAACATTATGCGCATAGTTATTGCGTCAACTGTTTATATATGGTTTGGAATACGGATTGCAACTGCTGTTGCTCTTCTGGCGTGAAGTCCTGGAGGGAGTAGGTCTCACCATCGACGCGATCACTATTGCCTGAGTTTGATGGACGAGCATCGACCCCAATGCGAATACGCCAAAATTCTTCGGTGCCGAGCGATTCTTCAATGGATCGAATTCCGTTGTGGAGCTTCGGACCGGTACCAAACTGGATTTTGAACTTCCCAAACGGGATGTCGAGATCATCGTGGACGATATAAAGTTGATCGAGCTTGGTCTCAGGATGCTTTGTAAGGATGCCTTTCACGACACCGCCGGACACATTCATAAATGAGCCTGTTTTAAGAAGCTCAGTTTTTTCACCATTCAGCTGTACCCAGGTGTAGGATGCGTCGGTACTTTTACTTTTCTGAAAAGTATTTGCATTCAGGGTATCTTTCATCCAGTCAATAAACATATGACCTGCATTATGTCGATTTCCCTGATATTTGGCCCCGGGGTTGCCCAGGCCGATAAAAAGCTTCATCCGATCTTATTATATAGCGAATTTGTGTTTTATTACGCAAAAATGGTACAGTAATACTATGACCAAATACGTACCTGATATCAGCTCTCGGCGATGGGTGATTGTGTCTACGCATCGAGCGGATCGGCCCGATCAAAACCACAAAAATGATAAACCTGCGAGGTGTGTATTTTGCGAGGGCAATGAAAAACTTACCTCAGAAGAAGTCTATCGTCTCGGAGAAGGGGAGAAGAATGACAAAGGTTGGAAGGTGCGAGTCATTCTCAATAAGTACCCCATTACCGATCTTCACGAAGTAGTGATCCATTCTCCTCAGGACACCGATGACATTCCCGACTACCCTCATGAGCAGGTTGAACTCATTCTTCAAGCATATCGCGATCGATTTAATTTTTATCGGTCCAAAGGTCAGGTGCTCATCTTCTGCAATCATGGACAACACGCTGGCGCATCAATCAAGCATCCTCATTCACAGATCGTGGTGTTACCGCCCCAGATTAACCTCGACTCGCTCACCCGAGAGCCGATGAATAATATTGTCGATGAGGATGAGCATTTTAGCGTGTACTGTCCGGACTTTTCACAGTGGCCGTATGAAGTTTGGATTACGCCGAAAAAAGAATCAAAGGCACTTTTTGGAGATATTACTGATAGCGAAGTGAAACAACTTGCGAAGATCTTAAAAAAAACTCTGACGCAGGTCAAGAAAATCTTTGATGAGAATGAGTTCCTCGAGAGTTTTGGCTACAACTTTTATATCTCTCCTAAAGAGAATTGGTATCTCCGCATCATTCCTCGATTCATTCACAGAGCGGGGTTCGAGCTCGGTACCGGTCTTTCGGTGAATGTGGTGGATCCGCTCAATGCCGCAAATGCGTACAAGGGTGTAGATTCACGAGTGGGGGAGGTGCTCTCTAAGCTCAAGAAAAAAATGTAGGTTACTTCAGTTCGAGCGTCGTATACTCTGTTTCGGTGATCTTTCCACCTACGTCGGTGAGCCGAATCTTAAAGAGAGTGTCGGCTGTTATAGGAAGATCGCTTAATGTAGCTACATGCGTAGTGCTGGGGTTCTTCATAACTGGTCGAACAACCTCCTGAGATGTGCCAGATTTGAAAATCACATCGGATCTGAACTTTGTTGTTGTCGAAAAAGAGATGAGCATATAGCGTCCGGATCTGAACAGTTTAATATGTTGTAACAATTCGCGAGCTTCAGACTTATATGACGCTGTCTTCCATGCGGTATTTGCGCCGATAAATACCGCGCCAGATAATACTGTGAAGATGAATATAATAAGTACGGACTGGAGTCTTGGTAGGGGGAGTTCCCATATTTTATGGTACTCCACCTTGATCTGCTGTGCCTTTTTAAATTTTACGAGCTCAGGTGCCGTTGAAAAAACTCCATGACAGGTACCACAGTGAAACAATGTTATGGACTGCGGTAAAGCCTCAGAGTGTGGAATGGGAAGCATTACGGAATCGTCCTTTGGGCATTTTTTTAGTGCGGCCGAGAACGGAGCTTCCATGAGGGAATGGGTGAGCGCGAGCTGTTGTGCGGTCTCGAGGGAGATTCGATTGATGATGTTATCCTCGAAAAAAGATCCATTGCAGTGATAGCAATGCATCATCGACTGATCGTCGTAGACCACAACCTGCATCTGTTTTCCACAGTCGGGACAGTTCATGCAAAAAGTATACTTGAATTTACAACTAGGATTGTTATAGTGAATGTATATATATGACCCACACCGCATTCGATCATTCGCTGCTCTCCCTCCGTCATGAATTCCTCGATGCGGTCACGGGATGTATCATTGAAAAAGTTAAGGATCAGACGATTACCATTGAGGAGAGTCGGGAGCTTGCTGGAATGATGCTCGATCTCAAAGAAGAGCTGATAACGGTCGAGGATATAATACACGCGTGCAAGTCCCTTAGCGATGCGTACCCCATCTTTAAAAATGCACTGTCACCGCTACTGCAAAAGGTTGCAGCGGGCAAGAGTGAAGCTGCTCAAGAAGCCGTTGATCAGCAAAAGCTCGACGCTATTCAGCAACAGTTATCTCAATTAGCAAACACCTAAGTATGCCCGAAGTACCCATAACACCCGATGTCGGTAGAGATCTTGGAAGAGGTCTATTAGGCGAGGCGCCGATAGTGGCAAATGTTGATGTGGATCGTGCAAATGTGCTTCTCAGAGAAGGAAAAGCAGAACAGGCGCTCCAAGAAATTGCGTTAGGAAAGCATGTCCCCCATGATGCGAAGGATGTAAAGGAGGGATTACGAAAACGATACAGTACAGAGAGAGATGCGGACGGTAAAAAAATCGATCCAACCGATCCGCAAGAGATGAGGAGATTGAGAAATGCAAGAAATAAAACCGAAATTTACAGAAATTTCCTTGAAACCGGAACAGTTACGCCACAATTAAGATCGGACGTTCGAGGTTTCTTAGAGAGGTCATCAACTGCATTTCAGGACTCAATCCAGGGTAAGACCCCCGCAGAGATCGACGCTATGGTCGATGGCTATGTATTGAATGATCCGATGTTCCGTTCAACACTTCGTAATATCTATGAGCAGCGAGCAGATCCAAAAAAAGTACTTGCCGGAGAAAAAGAGGTGCATGATCTTGAGCTAGGACTGGCAAAGCTCGAAGCAAAAATGAAGGGTGAAGTTTCGGACGCGGAGATGAGTACGGCAGAAGCGAATGTTGCTACGGCTGAAGCAACCCTCATCGCCAGCGGAGTAAACCTAACGGAGGTAACAGGATACCAGTCTGATTTTGACGGACTCGCGCCACAGGTGAATGAGGCCCGATCCAAGGTAACAACACTCCAAACGAGTCATGATTCCGTAAAGTCACAGATCGACACACTCGAAGCCCAGCTCGCGCCCGGTACTGGAAGTCTCGTTCCGGGATCAAGAGAATACATCAATACATTTAATCTTGTTGCACAGCTGAAAACGAATCCAGATTACGTCGAATTTAGGAGGGCGCAGCAGGTTGTAGATAGATATAACAATGCGAAAGGATATCTAGATGCACTTACGCCCGGACAAAAAACATCGCTTCGAGACTTTTCAACCGCGCAGGAAAAATTAGCACAGCTCAAGATAAAAGCGGAGGCCTCAATGTCACCACAGGATCGCGCCGATCTGGAGGCGCAGATCAGGAATATGAAGGTAGAGCTTGCAGATGCAAAGGATGCATTTCAGGCGGAAATGATCGGGGATTACCGAGACCTTACCCATATGGCCGAGGACGCAGTGCAACAGGTTTTCGCTCAAGAGCTCACAAAACTCCCAGAACTGTATCGCACCGCGGTCGCAGAGCGAAAAGAAAGAGAAGATAAGGATAAGGAGAAAGATAAAGAATCGTTGGCGGCTCTGTCTGAAAAATTGAATAAAGTTTGGAAAGATCCTCGTATGCGTCGTGGAATCTTAAGTCTCGTCACCAACCGCGCTCGTGCAGGGCAGTGGGTCAACTCATGGTTACAGCAAGGTCATGAGGGCGTCCGCGCTCAGATGCAGGCGCTATCGGTCGCAGATCTAGCCAATGCGGGTCTCACGCCTCAGGAAATCACTCTATTCAATACAACATTAGCGAATAACGACACTGCGAAAGCATTTCTCGCTGATAAGGCAGATGCTATAGCTGCACAAGCACTTGGTGATTACCTTGGTTCTGGAGGTAGATTTGGCCGTGCAGAAGCGAATGCGTTTGCAGCATCTCCACAAGGTAGAGATCTCATTCAAAAGGCACTTGCGAATGTCGATTCCCAACGAGCTGCAAAGGATGCAATGGCAGGTCGTGGAGCGCTAAAAGGTATCGATAACATTATCGGTGGTAGAGCAGCTGGAGAGAGAGCGCGATTCGGACCAGCCCGCATCGGACTTGCTCTTATGCTCCTGATATTTGGCGCCGCTGCATTCAGGGGAGCAAAAGGATAATTATGCCGGAAGGAGGAACCGCACTATTGGAACGACCGCCAGTAGAAATGCCTATTGTTGAGCCTCAGGTTGAGTTACCGATCGATGAGACATCTCAGATCGAGGACTCGAATCCACAACTTTCTCATACCCCGCTTTCTCCTGAGCTCGGAGAACCAACACCAGAGGAGCTCCAGCGTTTTATCGCCGGTCTGCAAAGTGAACAACAACATGGACTCGAAATACCACAGCGAGCAACGCATGAAAGAGCCCAAAAACCTCGTGGAAAAATTGCAGAGTTTATTCACAAGCATCCCCTCATGATGGCACCGTTTGGAATACTAGTTGCTTTATTCGCATCGGTCTTTAGCGCGATAAAACGAGAGAGTGGGGGACAGCACTGAAGAATTTGATAATTACTATCTCTTATTTTTTATTGGGCATTGATCTTTTCATAGACGAGGCTAGATTTAATTTGGCTGTCGAGAGTGTTTTGGAAAAAATAAGCAGAAATTCGTTTGCTTCTTTCCAAATAGAGCGCAGTTCCTGAGCAGTGTTTGCATCGTTGTGAGCCACTAATTCAATCCAGTATAGTGTTTCGTTCGCCTCCTTCTTGCATATGCTTATTTTATGTATGAAGTCCCTTTTACTTTCTGCACTGATCGCTTCACGATAATTAGCTCCGATAGAAGTCGCAGACCTCAGCAACTGGTTGAGTAAAGCATTTTTCTCCTTCTGCTTGTTTATAATGCTGATTACTCTCTTTGAGTATTCCAGAGTGCGATTGAGTAACTGATCTGAATTCATCGATAAAAGATACCGCAATTTAATAAGAAGTCAGTAGTCTATATGCTACAAAAAACAGGATTTAGCCCATCGAAACAACAAAAAATATGTAGCTATCACATCAATAACAAATAAGAACTGTCAGATAAAAAAATAATGAAGGTTATTCTTCGAAGTTCACGCCAAGGAGACGATTCACTACTTCCTTCTTGTATCGTCGATCTCCGCGAGAGTTAATGCGAATTGCAGGGAGTTTGCCTTTCTTACCCCATCGCTTTATCGTAAGCGGAGAAACGCGCAAAATATCCGCAACTTCACGAATAGTCAGGAGATCTGGAAGATCATCAAGTGAGACGCGATGAGATCTGATAGGGTTTGACATAGAACGCATTATATGAAGGGGTTATAGAAATGTCAACAGAAAATATCGGTCTAGATTGTTGTGAGAATCTGCGCACGTTTTCACTGAAGAATTCGTCAAGAAAATTCAAAACCGAACCAGAAAAACATGTATTTCACGCTTGACGCACCGTATGAAAACATATATATTTTTTCTATCAGAAAATGAAGAGTATTAAGGCGAGAATACAGGGCTTCGCTGTTTTACCACTGCTTGTTGTGGTGTTTCTGCTTGCAATATCCGCTCTCGGAACCTACATCGTTGTCAAACAAGGTACCGGTGGGTATGGAACGCGAGCATCCGGTTCTTCTTGTTCAAGATTGCGATGTTATAGTAGTCTTGGCAGGGCTTGTAACACCGATCCACTATATACGAAATTTTGCTATCGTGACACGGATGGAAGTGGAATGGATGGATGTTTCGTAAAGTCCATCTATACTCCAGAAACGAGTGGTTTTTATGACACTCACACGTATGAAGTGCTCTATGGATGTGGAGCTGGACAGTCCTGTGTTCACAGTGATCAGTGTAGTAGTGGTTTAAGATGTGTCGGAGGAAAATGTACAGCCCCAACGCCAACACCTCAACGCTGTAATGCTGGCGACATCTGTTGCAAGAGTGTTACCGGCGCAGATATAATCGGGAATTATCAAGAAACCTACTACTGTAAGGATGGAAGCAAACCAAGCACACAAACGTCGAGCTGTAAATGTCAAAGATCCTTAACGCCAACTCCCACCGTTCAGGTTTACTGCCCCATACTTACGACTCAATTCTTATGTTCGCAAATGCCTCAATGTATTTGGGATAGAACAGCTTGTAAGTCAAAAATAGCAGAGGGACAAAGATGTCTTCTTTTATCGAGTGCGGTTCCTTGTCAGCCAGGATTAACTTGTGTAGATGATCCTAATAGTACGGTTTCCTCAAACGGAATCTGTAAAAAACCAGTCACTCCAACTCCCACCAAGAAAACTACACCTACTCCAAAAGCCCAGCCGAATACATGTGCCGCCGACTCAGGGTATCAATGTAATCAGCTCTCAAATGCAGCTCTCAAGTGTCCTGACGGTCGGGTTGATTGTAAATCAGGTTTGAAATGTGTTGATGCAAGTGGAAATTCTGTCTCGGGAACCACAAAGACCGGTACTTGTAAAGCAACCACTTCTGATCCAAAACCAACCTCAACTCCAGTTCCTGGAGGTGGAGGTGGGGGAGGGACGATTCCGCAGGATTCACAATGTACAAACATCGGTGGAACATGCACAAACGTTGGAACTGCACAGCAGTGTCCCGATGTAAGTAAACCAAGGCTGTTGATCGGCTACTGTCCTTCGTCACCAAGCACATCAATACGTTGTTGCGCTCCTGCTACCGGAGGCGGAGGCGGTGGTGGTGGAAATATTACACCGAGCGTAACTCCAACTCCAACAACTGGAGGAGGCACCGGAACGACAGGGAATGCAGTACTCAACTTTAAGCTCAAGCTTCAAGGAGTGAATTCGTATCCGAAAGGTTCAAAAACCGTTGCATTCAAGGTAAAGCTTCAGGGACCGACGAATACCGACTATCAGTCAGGACTCCTAACCGTGGATCAAAATCTTATCTGGTCGGGAAGCACAACGTTCTCGAACATCGTTGTTGGTCCGTCTACTAAATACACTGTATTTGTAAAAGTCGGCAAGCACCTCCAGAAGCGAGTCTGTGCATTTGCCCCATCCGAAACTTCCGGTGGAACCTATAACTGTAGTGAAAGTAATATGCCGATCACCGCAGGGACAAATAATCTCGACTTCTCAGGTATTCTCATGCTTGTTGGAGATCTCCCATCCTCAACTGGCGAACAGAATGGTGTAGTTGACTCGTACGATATCTCCTACGTCCTTAATCATCTTGGATCGACCGTTGAGAGCGAACTTGGTATCGGTGATCTGAATTTTGACGGCGTCATAGATACGCAGGACCGATCGCTTATCATCCAATCATTAAACGTTAAGTACGACGATCAATAATACCTATGGACCAAACAAATACCGAGCTCATGCAACCTCAAGGACCGAAGAAAAATTATCGCGTAAGCCTCCTCGTCGTTCTTGTACTCATCGCGCTTGTTGAGTTCGTGCTCCTCATGAACAAAAACACTGTGCCTGGAGCAGTAACTGACTCACAACAGCAAAACATGAAGGAACGAAAGATGGAAGAGGTTCAGAAGGCGGGCTCATTTACAGTCTCAACAGGGAGTCAAAAGCAGTTCGTTGTTGGTCAACCTGTCACCGTAACCATTACGGCAAGCTCTGATAAGCATAGTGTTGTTGGATTTGATGCAGTGATGTTGTTTGATGCGAGCGCCCTTACGTATCGAAGCGTATCCTCTGATCTCAAAGGGTTCACCGTTGTAGGGAGCGTCAGAAAGGGATATCTCGAACTCACATCTGCAAAAGATCCTGCCGCGGAGATTGTTCCGGTGCTGAATGACACGAAGGTTGCTACGGTAACCTTTACCCCCACGAAGGCCGGACAGTATAAGCTCAGTCTCCTCGATGCGATCGATCAGTCATCAACAAAGTTTGTTGATAGCGAAACAGTGATGTACCAGCCTCAGCTCAATGAGGTATCGATCACCGTAAAGTAGTCTCGTTTCATCTATGAAGGCATTATTTTCAAAGTTTGGGATTGTTCTGACGTTGCTTACTCTCGTTCTTTCGGTGAATGGAGGAGTATATGCGGCTTTTCTTAAGTTTGATCAGTCGAGTTTTACTGTCACCGAGGGAGATAGTTTTGATGTTCAGATCATCGTGAATCCAGGCTCTGATCAGATCACGTCTGTCGATGCGTATGTTACCTATGACGAGTCGGTACTCAGCGCAGACTCGGTGACCGATGGCACCTACTTTCCAACCGTCTTAAACGATCTTTCTGCAGGAAAGGCCTATGTTGCAGGATTTGTGAACAGTCCATCCGACTTTAAAACAGGAACCGGAACGGTTGCTACGGTAACCTTCTCTACCCTCAAACAGGGAAGTACCGATCTCGTCTTCGACTGTAACGGTCAGGCTACCGTCACCTCAAAGGTGATCAAGAATGATATTAATTCCACGAACATCATTACCTGTTCCCAAAACGGTACCGCCACGGTTACCGTAAATGTTGCAGGGACGTCCAACACAACAACTGAAGATCCGACGCCAACGCCGACGAAGCGTGTTGTGACGAGCCTTCCTGCAAGCGGTTCTACCGAAACGATGATGATGGTTGGATTTATCGGGGTGGTACTTGTGGCAGTAGGAGGGATTGCAAAGTTTATCAGACCATATTAATATTCATACAATGAAAAAAAGCAGACTCATCGCGGTTAGCATCGGTTCAGTACTCGGACTAGCACTCATTGTAGGAGGATTCCTTTTCATGCAGACATTTTCCCGAGCCTCAAGCGAGAAACCAGAAAATATTACGATCTCCGAGGTGACTGCTACATCCGCGAAGGTAAGTTGGACAACCGGGAACGATACCGTTGGTGCCGTTGTTAAGTATGGCGTGTCTCCGACGAGTATGACGCAGTTTGCGCCTGCGACGACCCCTCAGGGAAAAGAACATTCAGTCGTAATAAGCGCGCTCACGCCAAGCACAACGTACTCTTTCGTGCTCACCGCAGGGGCTGATGAAACCTTCGACAATGCCGGTGTGCCGTGGAGTTTCACGACCAAGTCAGAAAACGAAACAACGACTGATGTGATTGGATCTCCTACCCCCACACCAACCGAGGCAGCGACCACCACTTCCGAAACACCGATCGAGGACCGGGTGAATACCTGTAAAGAGACCGACTGTGAGGCAATCAAGGCCAAACTCGGGACAGAGTGTAGTACGCAGGAGTATATTAAGTGTATTAAGGCAGCGCAGAACCCTTCACCTTCGAACTAACCGGCTTACCGGACAAGAAGACCGAGTACGAACTGGATAACCGGACTGATAATCTTGGATAGCATAGAGCCACCCCCCATTGGAAGGATAAGAAGTACGAGGAATAGTATTCCGTATCGTTCAAGTTGATACCACTCACGTGCCTTTTCCTCTGAGAGAAGCCCTCCAACAATCTTGAAACCGTCAAGCGGATGAATCGGGAGGAGATTGAAGACTGCGAGCATTACATTGAGCGTAATGAACGGTAAGAGGAGAGAAAATGAGGTTGCGGTATATATGAACGAGCAGATAATGGCGAGGACAAGGTTAGAAATCGGTCCCGCTACCGAGATGAGTGCAGCATCGCGACGAGGGTGTTCGAGATTGAACGGGTCAAACTGAACCGGACGGCCCCATCCAAAGCCGAAAACGAACAGAAAGAGTAGACCGGTTAGATCGATGTGCGCCCGCGGATTGAGCGTGACTCTCCCTTGGATACGTGGGGTTGGATCACCGAGACGATCCGCAACAAATGCGTGGCTAAATTCATGAATGGAGATAGCGCCGAGAAGTGCAACTGCGTAGACCCCAAAGAGAAGAGGGGACTGTGTGAGTAGATCAATCATAGTACAACAGAGTTAGCCGTGAAGCCATCCATATTATATACTATCTACCATGATGAAGGTTTCACTCACAATCATCTCAGCTCTTGGACTCCTCGCATTTGTTGCAGTCTGCGTGGTCGCTGTGCTCGTCATGGCTCAGAAGATCTTTAGACGTACATGGTTCGACGCATTACATCGTTTCCTTCATCCCTATGCATATCAACTCGCATTTATCTCTGCCTTGATGGCAACAATGGCAAGTCTTTTTCTCTCAGAGGTTCTCCATTTTCAGCCGTGTATACTATGTTGGTACCAACGAATTGCGATGTACCCCCAGGTGGTGCTGTTGTATGTTGCACAACTTCGGAATGAGCGCGTACTGACACCGTATCTCATCGTTATGAACTTAGTGGGGGGCATGATCGCTCTGTATCACTACTCGCTTCACGTTCTTCCCCGAACCATGCTCCCGATTCTTCCGTGCGCGAAACAGTATGCAGGAGTTCCCTGTGATAAAGGGTATGATTTTTACTTCGGATTTATGACCTTCCCGCTCATGGCCTGGGCGGTGTTTACGCTCATCATCATACTATTGGCGTTCAGCTCGTTACCAAAACCCAAGGCGAGATCAAAAAAACGATAACATATGATGAAGATAGTGACGATTCCAAATCCGGTACTCACCACACCCACACAACGAGTAAAGACAATCACCCCAAAACTACGATCGCTTGTTGAAGAAATGAAAAAGACACTGATCGCACAACGCGATCCAGAGGGAGTTGGTCTTGCAGCGACGCAGGTAGGGGAGAGTATAAGCATCTTCATCATGCGACCAACCACTACCGGTGAGATCACGGTGCATATTAATCCCGAAATTACATCACTTCCATCAGATGAAGTTGTTGCGGTAAGTCAGACGTTGCAAAAAAGAAAGAGCAAGGAGGGAAAGATGGAGGGATGTCTCTCCATACCGCATATTTGGGCGCCACTTCGCCGTAAGAGTAAGGTTGAGCTCAGATCAATGGATATCAACGGAGAGGCGCACACCGAGGTCTATGAGGGGTTTGAGGCGATTATTGTTCAGCACGAGGTAGACCACCTGAACGGGATCCTCTTTACTCAACGCTGTCTAGAACAGGGCACGCAACTCTACGAAGAAGACGGTGATGAACTGGTGAAAATGAAGGCCTAGGAATATACTTTGAGAGGACGATTACGCAGTTGCGACAACGACCGGTGACTGTTGCGCAGAAACGAGCGTAACAAATGGCTGAACACCATCTTTCACGTCCTTGCGGACACGCTTAATACAGCGAGTGCACATATATACCGTTTTTGCCTTACCGGCAACCATAATGGTTATCTTCTGAAGATTTGGTTTGAATACGCGGGCTGTTTTTGGAGCTCGTTTCTTCCATCGGCCTCCCGCAACACCTCGATGATGAGTGTGAGAGCGACCAAACAATACCGATTTACCACAGTGAAAGCATTTCATACGTATCTTCGCACACCAGACAGTGCATTGCGAGATAATATGATACCATAAAAATAGGCAAAACTCAAAATGAAATCTCCTACCATAGCACTGTGTCTGGCGGTTTACAACGAAGAAAAGTTCATTCGGTACGCGCTCGACTCATGCCTTGAGTGGGTCGATGAGGTTGTTATCGTCGACGGAGGATCAAAGGATAAGACGTTGCAGATCATTTCGTCGTATCAATCCGATAAAATCACGGTCTACCATGAGGACAACCCCCCAATGTTCCATATCAACAAGCAAAAGGCAATCGAGCGTGCAACGAGCGACTGGATTCTCCAGCTCGATGCGGACGAAGCGGTTCCGAATGAACTGAAGGCAGAAATCCAAGCGACAATCGCAATGCGAGAGTCGAAGGACGAGTCGATTGTTGCATACTGGATTTCTCGAAAAAATCTATTTCTCGGACGGTTTCTCACGAAAGGTGGCGTGTATCCCGATCGAACAATACGGCTGTATCGACGTGGTGTCGCTCATTTTCCCTGCAAAACAGTGCACGAGAATGTTGCGGTGAAGGGGATTGTGGGCTCTCTGAAGAACGATCTACTCCACTATGCAGATCCCGAGTTCGGCCGATATCTGAAACGATGGGTACGATACAACGCGCTCGATGTGAAGCTTCTGGCTGAGCAGGGAGCGGCACCCTCATTTTTTCAGTACTGTTTATGGAAGCCGGTGAGCACCTTCGTATCTATGTTCGGGAGACACAAGGGGTTCATGGATGGGTGGCAGGGCTTTGTGTTCGCATTTTTCTCATCGATCAGATATATCGACATCTACCTGAGATACCGAAGAACTACGCCCCGATCTTGAACTCTACGACGTCACCATCCTGCATGACGTAGTCTTTCCCGCAGATGAGTGCTTTTCCTTTTTCGCGGGCACCATGCCAGCCGTTACAGCTCACAAAGTCTTCATACTTCACCACATCTGCTTTTATGAACTTCTTTTCAAAGTCGGTGTGAATGGCGCCTGCCGCCTGCGGAGCGAGCTCGCCACGTCGCACCGTCCATGCGCGCGCCTCTTTTTCTCCAGCGGTGAGAAACGAGATGAGTCCCAGGGTTTCGTATGCTTTCTGGATGAGATGATTGAGGGTTGTTTCTTCGAGCGGATTGAACAGGAGGAACGAGGTGGTAGAATTCTGAGCCTGCTGAAGAATCTTTTCAATCTGAGTAGAGGTCTGTTCGGGGCTCTCGAGCTGCTCGAGTGAACAATTAAAACAGAAAATGACCGGCTTCATCGTAATTAAGTTGAGCGGTCGAACGGACTCGAGCTCATCAGGACCAAGCTGAACTTCTCGTGCCGGCTTGCCGTCGTTTAGGCCGGCGATGAGTTTTCGGACCGACTCATAGGCAAGGAATGCTTCCTTTGGGGCGCTCGTACCCTTCGGTTCCTTCTGCTTATTGAGGGTCTGTAGATCTGCAAGAATCAACTCAGTCTCGATTGTCTTAATATCATCAACCGGGTTGACCTGATTCGCTACATGGATGATATCTTTATCCTCAAAGAGACGGACGACATGGGCAATTGCTGCTACCTCTCGAATATGCGAGAGAAACTGATTTCCAAGTCCTTCACCCTGCGACGCTCCCTTTACCAATCCTGCAATATCATAAAACTCTACAGCTGCAGGTACGATTTTCTGCGTTTTCACAATCTCGGCTAGTTTGGACAGTCGTTCATCAGGAACCTCAATGATGCCTACGTTGGGGTCGATCGTGGCAAACGGGTAATTTGCCTCAAGTGCAACCTGTTTCTTGAGGAGCGAGTTGAAGAGGGTTGACTTTCCAACATTGGGGAGTCCAACGATACCGATAGAGAGCTTCATGATAGGTAATTATATCAGTCTTTCTAATATTCATGAAAGGGCGTGACATGGTATCATGGTGCTATGAAGTACCAGACAGGTTTGATACTCGGGCGGTTTCAGCCGATTCATCGTGGTCACATCTATCTCATGCAACAAGCACTTGAACAATGCGCATCGATTGTGATTGTGGTGGGGAGCACCAATGTTTCGGATGATAAGAATCCATTTAGTTTCGATCAGCGGAAGAACATGATTACGAAGGCTGTTGCAAAATTTAATCTATCCAGCAGAGTGAAGGGGATCGTCGCGGTTCCGGATAATTCGAGCGATGATGCATGGATGAAGTCTATTGAGAAGAGTGTAGGGGAGTTTGATCTGGTCTTTGGAAATAACGAGTGGCCGAACAAGATTTTTGAAGCTGCAGGATACTCCGTTGTGAGAGTTCCGTATCTCCATAGAGAGCGATACGAAGGAACATCAATTCGAAAAAGTCTCGATCTGCACGCAGATCTCAGACCGCAGCTTGAGAAATACCTTGAGTAATCACTGTCCTGAGCCGTACTTCTGCATCATCTGCTTCACGCTGTCCTCATTAAATCCACCCGTCTTCGAATTATTCATCATTTGTTGAAGTCCCTTCATCATCTCCGAATAATCCTGAAACTTAATATCGGTTGGTGGGGTGAATAGGCTGTCTGCGACGGTGCTTGCTTTACAGCTGTTTTTGAACTTCTCAAGCATTGCATAGACCTCGGATGCACTGTTCCCTTTCCCCAGAGAGCTGTTCGAAGGGGTCGATCCTGACTCGGACTTTCCTGGAGTGACTGCGGGGACTTCCATCATGAAGCCTTCCTTCTTTGCAGCATTCCAGTAGTACATCTTTTTATCTTTAATGATCGCGCTTCCCGTGTCCGCGGATGTTTTACCGGTAAAGTCGGTTCTCACCGCCCCTGCCTTAACATATGATTTGGTCTGTCTTCCGCTTTCATCGGTGAAGGTGCACTCTAGGCTCAGAGATCTGCTAAGAGCATCCTGAATCGAGGTGAACGGTGACGCGCCAGTCGCGGATGATCCTGAGTTCATAGCTCTCGACTTGAGAGGAGAGGACGGGTTCATATAGAGAAATGCACCAATCGCAAGTAATACCACCACGACGATTCCGAGTGTTTTTTTATTCATAGTGTCCTCATGATAGCAAAATGAGTAATCTTGTCAACCCATAAATAGTGGAGCTCCGGAGTCGTATAAAACCAAAAAAAATCGAGCCGTCGCTCGATTTTTTTCTTCCTTACGTATGTGTTGTTTACATAGGCGTTGTTTTTCGAAAATTGGATTTTGTGCTCTACGTGTTTTATTTGTTAAGTTCTTTTTTTGAGCAACTGTATTCCTTTTTTTCGATGTTTTTTAGTAATTTGTAATTGTGCACGTCAACTTATAATAATAATTATAGGATACACATATTCATTTATGGTTGTCAAGCGCATTTTATATAGGTCAGTTTAATGAAGCTAATTAGTGCAGTTTTGAGATTAGTTATTTCAAGACATTATCTACTACAGGAAGTATTATGAAGTTTTTTTTGTGTACTTTTCCTTCGAATGTTTGATGATATTTTCGCGATTATCGTTGCTCACCTCCGGGAGGGGGAGCGTACGCGCTGGGAACGGCGCGCTGGTCATGTCATCGATTGAAAGTTTGAGAACAACCTCATACTTCCCCAACGATACGAGATCGTTCTCGGTATAGAGCTCAGCAAACTCCTTTGTCAAGATATAGGCGTCCTTTGCGCCAACGACAAAGGATATAAGAGTACCCACGTTCCCAAAGATCGCTTTTTGAACCGGGAGTTCGAGCTGATCGATGTACTGGTTGGCGAGAATGAGGGCGAGTCGGTACTTTCGTGCTTCGGACAGGATTTTGATGAATGAGGCGGTGGCAAAGTTCTGAAACTCATCTACATAGAGGAAAAAGTCCTTTCGGTCGTCCTCTTTTTGGAAGGAGCGACCCATTGCAGCCAGTTGAATGCGTGTAATAAGCATTGCGCCGAGAAGGGATGCGTTATCTTCACCAAGCTTGCCCTGTGACAGGTTGAGAATCAATATCTTGCCTTCATCCATAATTTTCTCCAGATCGATCGTAGACTTTGACTTTCCGATGATGTTGCGAATCATCTTAGATGAGACGAACTGCCCAACCTTATTTTGAATCGGGGCAACTGCCTCGGCCTGCAATTTTTCGGGCATTTTGGCAAACTCCTTCTCCCAGAAGTTCTTCAGTACTGGGTCGTGAACATGCTTCTGAACTACCACCGTTCGATACTCCTCATCAGAGAGGAGCGTGAGCACATCGACGAGCGTTGCACCGGGTACTTCCAGGAGCGTGAGAATCACATTTCGGAGAATGTATTCGAGACGTGGCCCCCAACTATCCCCGTACAGCTTGTAGAAGATACTCACAATCCCGGATGCAACGAGATCCTTATGTTGCTGATGTTTGACCTCGAGTACATTGAGTGAGAACGCACGATCGGTATCAAACGGCTCAAGATACACCACGTCTTTGAGGCGGCGCTTTGGAATGTAGTCGAGGATTGTCATTGACAGATCTCCATGGGGATCGATGATGCCAACCCCGCGATCTTTTCGAATATCGTCAATCGCCATATTGGTAATAAGCGTTGACTTTCCGGAGCCGGTTTTACCAACAATATAGACATGTTTTCGGCGATCTTTTGTACTGATTCCAAAGGTAGACTCTTTATTCTTATAGTCGGCCTTCGCAAAAAAGTTAATATCTCGTTTCGCGTCCAAGTCCTTTCCATCCGAGACCGGAAGATTCTCCGGAGGTTCACCGGAGAGCATCTTTCCCCATGTAATGCTTCGAACCCCAGCAAGGAGGACTCCTGGCGGATGCCAGATCGT
This sequence comes from uncultured Gammaproteobacteria bacterium, assembly GCA_964535635.1. Lineage (GTDB taxonomy): Bacteria > Patescibacteriota > Microgenomatia > UBA1406 > GWC2-37-13 > CAZLQR01. Next base: position 21,179 of record CAZHVF010000005.1, read on the forward strand.
GGCTAACTCCTGAGCGTTGAGAACTTGGTATTTATGTTCGTTTAAGAAGAACGACCGCTGCTTCATGTGGGAGTAGAGGCGCTTTTTGAACAACAACGGTCGTTTGAAGACAAATTGATTACCTTCTCCCAAGGAAAAACTTCCGAACGTTCCTCCAAGACTTCGAAGACTGCTCATGAGGTCGGTATGTTCGTCCGATCCTGCAATCAGACGAATTGCGACCTTACCGCCCTGAAATGAAGCCTTCTTCATCATGAGGAGCTTCTGTGGATTTTGACCGTATTTATCTGCGGTTGGATCGTATGCCAGTGTTTTTGCAGCCTCGACCGACCGATGCTGCCAGTTGAAAGTGGTTGGCATGCACACAATCTGGACACCAAGCCGCATGTCTGGAGCCTGCTTCGAAAGATAACCGAGTATCGACGAAAGGGGATCGACATCACGAAAGTCCTGATAGGTCTTAATGGGTAGGTAGAAGTACGAATTTAGCCTCATTTCAGCAACTGCAGTATGTTTAGCATTCATTACTCCCAACAGTGGATCGGTAGTCTTTCGAAGGACAGATGCAGGAAATGCAGAGGTGACAAGGCTCTGTACGAGGGTGTCAGCGCTCGACGGAGCCGTGAGATAGAAGTAGATCGACTGGTTCAGGAGGTAGAGCTCTGCAGAGTAAATCTTTGGGTGAACGATTGCACGTTTCCAGAGCGGAACGTACGGAGAGGCGAGAAGTGAAGCAAAGATCTGCGTAGCGCTTTCAATCGGCGTTTCGTCGTCTTTTGGGTTTTTGATGTGGAAATAGGATCGTGAGTTTGCCATCTCAATTTGATTATACAGAACTTTATGAGGCGGAAGAGAGTCGTATTCGAAGCATCGCACTATTCTATCTAAAGAGCCTGATAGAGTGCGACGGATCGATGATTTTGTTGACTATCGTCAATGTTCTTTGACTATGGTCTTCACTATCTTTCTTCTGTATGCCTGGAAAAGTAAAGGTAAAGGGAAAGGTGCTGTATCGTGAGATTGGAGAGAAGGTGTATCTCGCGCGGAGAAGAAACGGCTATACACAGGACCAGCTGTCAGAAAGTACCGGTCTTGATCGAACCTATATTTCACAGATCGAGAATGGAAAGCGGAACCCATCCTCGAAGAGTCTCCTCGAACTTTCTCGCGCGCTTGGTGTTGGAGTGGGGGAGTTGCTCGGACAACGTCGCTCGAAGAAGAGATGATTATTTACTAAAGGCGAAACGAGGGCGAAGCGCATACGACTTGGATACCAGTGTCTGATAGTCGCGGGTAAGTTGCGATGAGCGTCGCTTATGTGCGAGCTTCTTTGAGAATGCCACAAGTCGATTGTATCGTTGCTTATTCGTGCGCAGATCTTTCAGAAGGTCTTCCAGGTCGTTTTTATCGATCGAGAAAAAGAGATCTCGGTCCGAGACCTGTGATTCTTCCATAGCTCTCAAAAAGTCTGGAGACTTCATGTACTCGATAAATGCTGTGGAAAAAATGACCGGACGATGAAACCCGAGCGCGTGTGTGAGCGTTGATGGCGCTGCCATAAATTCTCGATAGGGAAGTGCGACTACATCGGCGGCTGAGTAGTACCGGACGAGTTTATGCTCATCAACAAATCCAATGATCGAGGTTCGCGACGCTTCCTTTGCGGTTTTCATCAGATCGCGGTAGTATCGTTGATACTCTGCGTTCTGCTTCAAGGCGGGATTTCGACCACCAACCAACAATAACTTCATGTTTTTCATCTTCATTTGGCTGAAGACTTTTGTGATCCAGTCGGTACCTTTATGCCAATCGGCAAATCCGAATACAAGTACAACAAAGTCATTACTCGAGAGTCCAAGTTTACGCTTTGCCCACGCCTTGGAAACGGTTTGCTGCTCGGTGACTCCAACAGGGATCGTAACAAGCTTGTCCGGACTCATATATGCACGGAGTTTATCGCGGAGATCTTCCTCAAATACGATGATCTTGTCTGAAAGAATGCCGATGCTACGATAGAACATCCGAATGTAGATGTTGGTTGCCCGCATTTTAAACTGTGCCCAGTACTTCTTCATTTGGAAGCGAGTTTTTTTGAGTTCGGTTTTGTAGCCTTGCAACTGATGTCGTTTGAGGACCGCATATTCCTGAGGAGCGTGTTGAAACTCAAAGTAGACGTTTTTCCCAAAAAGTTTTGAAAACGCAACGATGAATGGAAGTACGAGTGTTGTTTTTACTCCGCCATAAACATGGAAATCGAACTGGATGAGAATGTTTCTAATTTTTGAGTATCGCGCTACTGGGCTGAGCACCGAAAGGAGCGAGAACGGTCGATTTCGCTTCCAGACGCGTTGCACCAGAAGACTCCGGTTTTCGCTGTGCGTGCGTTTTTTACCAATTCGTTCGGCAAGAACGAGGATATTTTGCTTTTTGGAGAGCTCGAGTAGGGAGCGCTTGGCATGAATTGCCAACGGGAGAGCTTCGCGGTCATGTTCTGGGAAGCTGGTGACCACGAGGAGGGTATTTTCGTCATTCAAGGGCAGACGCCTTTTTTTCATGATGAATGCTTTATTCTACCATGTTTTGAGGCTAAAATCAAGGTAAGTACGGCAAGTCCAAAGCCTCCAAACTGGAGGATCTGAGGCCAGAAAAGAACGTACTGCCGGTGGGCTACCGAGTTGACATGCGCATCCTCCATGATCCAACCGTTTTCCCAGTTATTGACAAGAATATGCGGAAGGAACGCGCACCGCTTCTTGTTCAGATCACAGTCGACCGCGATCCAACCGCTATGAAAGGAAGTGCGATTTGTGAGCACCTGGACCGGTCGTGGAGCACCCGATGTCTGTGACAGCCTCGTGAGGTAGTCGTAGTACAGAGGATAAAGCGTAACTTCCTTCAGTTCGTTTACCGATTCGTATTCACCGTAGGAGATGTTGTCGAGATAGAGTCCAAGCCCTTTTCCGTACTCATACGGCGGGATAACGAAGTAGTCGGAAACGAACGTTGATGAATGTGAAAGTTCATCATAGGTAGTACACAGGTTTGAGTACATATTCTTGAGGCAAAATCGGAGCGGGAGACCCTTCAGATTTCGCGCCGTAAAGCCCACAACATACCCGATCGTATGAGGAAAGGACTCATTTTGGATCGAGATTCCTCGAGAAGCATTTCGTGTACTGAGTCGAATGACCGATTCTGGCTTGCTCCGATACTCAACCATTCCCGAAACCGTTTGTCCAGCTGCGATTCGTTGTGCGGTATAACGCAGGGGATGGTGTAGTTCTGGCACCGAGGGAGCAATGTCGTCGGTAAATCGATCGGTTGGCTTCAAAAAGTTTCGGAATGGGTAGCTTACGATCTGTGTTAGCCGATGGTCCGCGCTGATATACGATCCGAGATCCATGTACGCCTGGTCAAGATAGTTCCATCGATATCCAGGCTGTACCTGATGGGAGACAGATATCGCTTGCGAGGGGGAGGGTTTCGCAACGGAATACACGATGACAGATCCGAACTGCTTCATTTTGTACAACTTCTTTGCATGAATAAGAACAGTTAGCACGTTTTGGCTCTCCCGTTCAAATAAGATTTGCTGACGATTTTTTTCGGAGGGTGTAGTAACACTGGTGTCCCAGAGGATGTATCCAAGGTTATATTTTTCGAGCGTTTTCATAAACGCATCCGCACGTTGGCTATAGAGCGTATACTGGAGCTCACGAAAAGCCTCCTCATTCGCGATGCTCCAGCGATCGGAGTCACGATCGAGCACCGGCTGCTTCATGCCAAACCAAATAAACCCTGAGCCTTGATACCCCCATGAATAGTACTGCCATCCAGAGAAGGTATGGAGCGGAAGTGTAAGGACTGCTCGATCTGGTTGGGTCTTCATATACTTCCAGAGATCAAAGTACGACTGCGGTATCGCTTTCTTAAACCGTGGCGATATGAGCGCACCGCGGAGCAATGGGAATCCCATGACGATCATCGCCGATGCAAGGAGGACCACGACCGTTGTCTGACCGGCGCGATTTCTCAGCCGAGATAGCAGCCACTCGATTGAAAGAGCAAGATACAGCGTATATCCAAAAACGAGAAGGATCGAGAACTTGGTAAAGACGAAGCGAAGCGCCTCTTCAAACAACGAAAATCTCAGTAACTGCTGGAACAGCCAGCTGAACGGTGGACTGCTGTTCATGAGTAATACGAAGGGGATCGCAAGAAAGGGGAGGAGGGCTATGTTCGCGGCTTGGCGACGCTTGAGCGCCAGCACGACACCCATAAGTGCCAGCGCGAACATTCCGTACCCAATCGCTTGCACAGCTGGAGATGAAAGATGATCTCGCCATTCCGGCATGAGATACTCAAATCGACCTTGATCGAAGTTATAGACCGACCACTGCAGGTAAAACCCTCGTGCGACAGCGACATCCTTCAGATACCCATTTTCCTGGTTCCGAATCCGATATTCTTGTGAAAAAACACGGTTTTGCTTGCTCTCCTTTGGGACCGAGCTCGAAGTTGCGATGTAGTAGAGATTTGGAAGAAGCCAGAACGAGTTTAGCCCAAGGGTAACCAGTATGAGTGCAACTGCTTTCTTCATTGGTACCCGAGTAAGGAGCGTGTACATAATCAAAAACGCAGTGTACGTTCCGAAAAATGCGTACCAAAGATGGGCAGCGTAGGCTTGCGGTGTTGCAAGTAGGGTCGAAATGCCAAAGAGGAGGAGTGGTCGCCTTCCATGTGAGCCGAGAAATCGTAATGAAAAGAGGATTGCCCACGGAAGAAATGCGTACTGGGTTGGGAACATTTCAAACGGAGCGTAGAACTGCTGAACCGAACCAAGGGAGAAGACATAAAAAAGAGTGCCGATCATAGCGACGATGTCGAACCGAGCCAATGCCGTCTTGTGCGGAATCCGAAGCACCTCCTTGAGGAGGTAGTAGATACCAACTGCGCCGGCGAGGAGGCAGCAAAACACATAGAGATACCGTACCGCGGATAGGGGAGCAATGAGGCTCATTACCCAGAGCAGAGTCACTCGCGGAAGATCCGCCATATGTGAATGGCCAGCAACTGCCCCGAGGCCTTGATCTGCTCTCCAAACACCGTTGAATAGTCTCGAGAAGTTCAGACCGAAATCAAACTCAGGATGGAGTGTGTCCCATCCGGTGAGAAATGTTCCCGGCACATAGGTAGAAAAACAGATGTATCCAACGAGGGCGGTAATCAGCAGCGGATAGAGATATCGTGAAAAGAATGAACGCATAATTCATTATCTCAAAAATGAATCCGCTGAGAAGCTCCAAATTGGACTGTTCCAGAGCGCCAAAATTAAAAGCAACAAGGCGCGCTCTTATTTCGTGACTCCCGCATCCTTGACGCACTGCTTGTAGACGTCGGTGATTGGGTAGCTTACCGTTGTCTTTTCATCTACATGTTGTTCGAATCGTGACGTCATCGCACACTGGAACACAGTCTGCGCATGCTGATACCGATCGAACCGATTGACGCCAAAGTACAACGCAACCGATAAAAACGCGAGCACGAGAACAGTACCCGCAGTACGGGCAACCATGATCTGATATTCCTGATCTTTTACCATGAATAAAAAATAAATTGATAATAACAAACCTTTCCTCTGATCGCGATCCGCAAAGCTACGGATACATGGTCATAGGGAAGGCGACTAGTGATGGGGGCGTAGATTTTTTTCCAACCGGAATGGTTGGAGGACTGCATGGAGCAGGCCAATCTCGTCAACATACACTAGTCGCGGGGTGGGTAGGAACGTGTTCCTCAATGTCTCCACAGGTGGGAGTTCGTCTGACTTGCGTCTGACAGGCCACTAGGCTTCGGGACCTAGAGAGAGGATGGCCTTTGATCGGGCTACCGACTGACGGTCGTTGTGGCGACGGCCAAGATGCGGTCTCCAGCATGGATGACGATCGTCACCTCAACGCTGTTGCACGCGTAGGGAGTACCACAGTTGGCTCCGGCATTGCCAGGCTGTCCGCTATTGAGGACTTCACCAGGGTGTGCCATCGTGGGCATTCCCAACATGTTGGCGCTCGCGTGCGAGACCAAACCCCAGACGCCCTCGTCCAGCTGATCGCCATTCCAGTAGCGGCCTGTGACGGTGAAACCGTTGTCAGCCATCTGGTTGCGCCAGGTGTAGGAGGTGTCGCCGACGTTGATCAGGAGGAGCATGCAGCCCTTACCGGTGACATCACTGGTGCAGGTCATTCCCTGGAAGGAATAGTCTGCGGTGATGAGGCGGTAGTGCCACGCGGATACGACGAAGTCGCACCTGCTGTCCTGCTGACAGAACGGGGCATTGTCCATGCCGTACTCCATGCCGTTGGCCACGTCGAAGTCCGGAACCAGGGGGTTCGGGATGTTCGGGAACGTCTGCCAGAGCTCGGGGGCCGGGTCCATGAGGCGATTGAGCCATGCATCCACGATCGGGTCGTTGGCGACGTCGATCTTGTTGATGGTCCAGCCGGTGCTCGTGGTGGCCACGTTGCTCGGGTACAGGGGGGTTCCGATGTCGACGGTGCTCGACGGTGGGACCGGCGGCTGTCCGGTGGCGACCAGTGCGGTCGTCGTGGTTGCCGGGGTCGTGGTGGGCGTCGTGTCGGGCGCTGTCGTCGCGGGGGTCGTGGGCGTGGTCGCTGAGGTCGTGGCGGTTGCCGTTTCTCCGATGCCGAAATGCCTTCCGATCACGAAGGTCGTGAACACAATGGCTGTGCACAGGAGAGCGATGACTGCGATCAGCGGCCAGCGACGACGGTGCGGATTGGGGTTGGGGGTGGGCGCCTGAGGCAGGTTGCCCGGATTCATGGGCTGTGCCATGTTCCTTCCTTTCGTTTACATTGTCACCTCGACACGGTATCAGCGGAATTGCTGAACCGATTTTATGAACCGTTGGTTCAAAGGACTGCATACGGAGGCTTGAACCTGTCGTAGCGGTGATCGTGCCCTGTTTCGTCGGTGTAGTATCTACATGCCAAGTTCACCTCCTTTCGGTAGGGGACATGGTTTCGATTCTATTACCGAAGCGATCTTGCGACTTAGTTCCACGCGGAGCTCAATGACAGCAAATGTCAAAACTTCAATCTCAAAAAAAAGAGAAAAAAGCGAGCTACTAAACGACGTGCGACTAAAAAAAATTCCGAAATTAAAAAACAGAAAAGAAAAACATACTAGATGTGGATCAACACACACAACGCGATGTTGTCAGATTCCTGAGCGTCAGTATTCAGTTCAAAATGTAAGTACAAATGCTTATAACTGATATCTGCTCGCCAGTCGGACAACGAATAGGTCATGTGCATAGTTCCACATCCAATGTGATTCTTTCTGCTTCGTTCCATATGATCTATACAGAGATCGAACGTCATGCAGAGAGCGAATCCCTGCAGGTCGTTGAACCTGTATATATCAACCCAGTTTGTTAAGGTGCTTGGATTCAGGACGATTCTTGCATATGAATCGACGTCCTTGCTCCTCGAAAAGCTTTGATTCGGACTCCCGGCAAGCTATAGCCGAGTACCGTTTCTTCGCTCCTAGACCGTTAAGCCCAGGGTTGAGAAAGCATATGGGGCACATATACTTCCTCGACTCTAAACTCACACAAGCCGATAGAAGTTTGTAGAGGTTGATGGTGGGGGAGTTGGGTCGTTGTGCCGCGGTTGCCCTCACGTTGGCCTCGTAAAAACCTATCAGGCGACCCGTCTTTTAAGATACAGACCGGAACCAAGTCCGATCATCTGTAATGCAAGAAGTCCCATTCCGTACTCAGGGCCAGCTGATGGCTGAGTTGTTACTCCGATTACCTGTTTTTCGATACAAAACTGAGCAGCGTCTTCGTCCGAGACAGAAGCATTGCTTCCATACGCCTTGTTATATACACACATCACTCCCTGGTCAGCAGGAAGCTGGTTCTGCGCTACAACCTTGGTGTTTACGGTGAAAACAGTACCTTTTCCAGCCTCCAGGCTGAGATTGTCTGCAAGAATGATGGTTCGAGTGTTTGCATCATAATTCGGCATATTTACCGGCTCGAGATAAGCAGGAAGTACATCCTTCACCGTGATGTTCGACTGTTTTACATCAGAAGTATTCTTCACCTTGATCTTAAAATAGACATTCTGTCCAGGCGCAAACCGAGGATCATTCGAGGCTAAATTATCCACAAAGGTGATTTTAGTGGTACCACCTTTGGTGGCCACCGAGCTCATACTTACCTTCTTATCGACAAGAAGAGATTCATTTTGAGCACCGGTTCCGTACGAACCGTAAGCGCCATATGAAGCAAATGTTGCCTTTGCATTCGCAAGCACCATGAGTGCCGCGATCACAAAAACATACGCCGTCCTTACACGAGCAGTATTCATGGCTATAGTATACTATAAGACTTACATATTGTCAACTATAGGACATAAATCAAAACTTAGGTTCTCTCTATCACCGTTTCGAGGTACAATACCATCATGAAGCTTAATTCCAAACAACTGCGTGACCTCTCTGATTCTGAGGCTCAGTTAGCCTCAGAAGGCAAACCTCGTAACCCTGTATATTTTATCTTGGAGGACATCTATGACACCTATAACGTGGGTGGACTCTTCCGCCTCGCAGACGCGCTCAACATCGAAAAGATCTATCTCTGTGGCCAGACCGAGGTACCTCCGAATCACAAAATCGTGAAGGCATCAATTGGAACCTATAAAATCGTTCCGTGGGCGTACAAGCAAACCGCAGATGAGGCGATCGCGGAGCTGCGGGAGAGCGTAAAGGATGTTCGAATCATTGCGGTCGAGCAGGCGAAGGGGAGTGTAAACTACAGAAAAGCAGATTATACGGCTCCAATCGCGCTCTTAGTTGGGAATGAAACAAACGGTGTGCTTCCGGAGACGCTCAAACTCTGTGATCAGATTGCAGAGATTCCGATGTTTGGGATCAATACCAGCCTCAATGTCATTGTTTCTGCGGCAATCGTTGCGTACTTCGCCGTTTCGACTCAGAGTGGGGAAGAATAATGTTATGATCCGGCAATCCTAATCGGTGGACGTTGTGGAGCTGGTCGCTCCTGATTCATAATGAGCCGATTTACATGAAGTGCACGATCATCCGCTGTAGCAAATCCATCCTTTGAGCTACCCCTAAAACCTCCAACTAGCTGTTGATGATGACTCCATGGGTAGGTTCCAGTTCTTCCTTTTTCATGATTTGCGACCAAGAGTCTCAGGAGATTGTCTGAGCGGATGGGTCCGGGTGTTTTTGGTGTCGTAATCGGTAATTTATTGATTTGAGCAGCCAAGAGATCAACAACTCGATCGGGGTTCTGGTCTATCATGGCTTGAATCTGAACGATGGCTAGATCATATTCTGTATCAAGCTGCTCTGCTGGTGTTGTTTCCCTCATCATTGGCCGCAGGTGATTATTTGCAAATTCACGGATAAGTGCTCGGTACTGAGGTATATTCTTGAGTCCGGCCTCCTCAGCAAGAATGTGAAGACGATTGGCGTACTGAGTTTCGTCCGATGGGGTCACAGAATGATCTACGGTGCGATCAACTCCTCCTGAATGCTCTGCCATGACAACTACTATATTACACTGGCGCTATTCTGTCAAGGTTCGAGGCCCATTTTCAGGAGAATTTATACTGGTAGACAGTGTGGACTCCATGAATGTGCGCAATCGCTCTGTGGTTGGGGAGGGGATAGAAGTAAGAAACGAAGTTGAATGATTGCATCTGCTTTTTACAGTTTCGTACCACTTGTCCAAGGTACCACGGTGAGATATAGGTAAAGAATGTGAGGTTCTTTTTGTCTGAGCGATACTGCATGGTGAATATATCTCCGTACTCTATTGAGATGTTTTTTTTGTTGGGATGGAGTAGTCGCCGGAGCCATAGAACAGCGAGAAGTACAGGATTAATTTCCACGGCTACGAACCGAGTGTTCAATTTTTTTCGATGCGCTTGGTGAGCGGCGGCGAAGATCACGATGCCATCACCGGCACCGAGGTCGTAAATAACTTGATCATTTTTTATCTGGAGCATCTTAACAATCCGATGAACGTCTTTTCGATTGGAGGGAAAGTAAGGAATCGGTGACCGTCGCCGTGAAATGAATAGATATGCGATAAAAAAGACAAATCCAAGGAGAACGAGATAGATCATCTGTCGATTATGCAAATAAATTCATAATTTTGTATAGTGTTAGTATAGCTATGAATGAGTATTATACCCCGCTCAATTTCTCACATAAATCGCATGAGAAGACGCTGTTTCACGCAAAAAACTATCACGTCGGTCTTCGCGCGGCGCTCTTTAGTATGTTTATCCTCTTCGCAACATTTGTCTACAACGTAATGGCAATGGACACCATGAGTCTGCGTGTCTGGAACCGCTCATTTACCGACGCAGGGATGATTCTCGTTGGCATTTCATTCGCATTAAGTGGTCTGTGTTATTTCTACGATGTGTTTGATACAAAAATACTGTATCGCAGAGACCTCGGCCTGAACGGATTTTACTTTATCGCCCTTCACTCAGTGTACTCATTTGCGCTCAATAAATTCACACCATGGTATCGATACTTTGAATCGGATCGAGTTCTATCGTTCGCACTCGCACTCATTTCACTTCTTATCTTTTTCATGATGGCGCTCATCTCCAATGCGTACGTTCCAAAGAAGCTCGGCGCACACCGATGGCGAATTTTACTTCGAATCGGATATTTGGCCTATGTACTGGGCGTGGTGCATGCCGGGCTCTGGTCCTACGAAGACTGGGTTATGTGGTGGGGATCGCCAAAGGTTCCTCCGATGTCACTGGTTGTTTCGGTGCTTGTATCGGGAGTTGTAATACTTCGAATCTTCCTTTGGAGAGCGCTTCAAAAGCGAACATAAGTTGGTGGGAAAGGAGGGAGTCGAACCCTCATGGAGTTGCCTCCACTAGTTTTTGAGACTAGCCTGTATACCATTCCAGCACTTTCCCTCGGTGTCTATATATAGTATACATTATCACTTCTAAGCATTGAGTGGCTCTAAATTATTTATAGAACAAAACATAGGAGAACGGTGTTTGGGGGTTGACGAACAATAGAGTCGGGATTAAGATAGGGTATGAAGGCTTCGATTCTTACCTCAACCCCAACTCCAAAAACGGTTGAGATGCTTTCATACTTCATCTACGAAGGTGAAAAGCTCCCACAAGCACCATCGCCAGAGCGAATCCAACGGGAAGCCTTTACCGGTGCGATGGGAGAAATGGTTATTGTAGAGAACCATGAAGGATACGCCTACGTGGCATATGTCGGCCTTGGAAAGAAAAAAGCGATTACCGGACTCGTTGTTAAAAACACAGTCGCCACACTCGTTCGAGCTGCAGAGCAACGACAGATGAAAACACTTGCGGTAGTTCTCCCAGATGAGCTGCATACCATGGAGTACGGAGAGCAGTCGAGTATGGGGGTACATCTCGGTTCCTACCAATTTCTTCGGTATAAAACCGACGAGAAGACAAAGAAGCGAGTTCGACTCCAATCCGTCCAATTTGTGGTTGATCCCGAGACGCAGTTTGAGCGAGGCCTCACACAGGGAGCATTGGTAGCGGAGGGTGTTATCCTCGCACGTGATCTCGTGAATGATCCTGCGTCGAATACAACAACACAGACGCTCGTGGACGAGGCCAAACAAATTGCAAAGAAATGCCCGCTCATTACCGTTACGGTTCTTGATGAACAGGACTGTGCAAAACTTGGGATGGGGTCGTATCTCTCGGTTGCAAAGGGGAGTATCGTGCCGCCGAAGTTCGTGGTTCTGAAGTATCAGCCAACAAAATCGAAAGCGAAGAAAACAGTAGCCCTGGTTGGAAAGTCGATCATGTTCGATTCAGGAGGACTTTCTCTGAAGCCATCAGAAGCAATGGAAGATATGAAGATCGATATGTCTGGAGGTGCGACGGTGCTCGGCGCATTTCTTGCTCTCGCAAATCTGTCGAAGCTTGGATATGAGGTTCCGCACACCGTGTATGGAATTTTGCCTGCTTGTGAAAACATGCCGTCAGGAAGTGCGACGCGACCCGGTGATATCGTGACCGCGATGAACGGAAAAACAATCGAGGTTCTCAACACTGATGCGGAAGGAAGGCTCACCCTAGCCGACGCGCTCGTATATGCGGAGCGGGAGTGTGGAGCGGAGATCGTAATCGATCTGGCAACCTTAACCGGAGCGTGTATGGTTGCGCTCGGTACTGATCTAACCGGAATGTTCACGAACAATACAGAGCTGGGGAACAAGTTTCAGACGATAGCGGACGCAGAGGGAGATGAGCTTTGGCAGATGCCGTTGTACGCACCATACGCAAAGAAGATGAAGAGCGATATCGCGGATCTCAAAAATATTGGTGGGGGTCGATATGGAGGAGCGATCACAGCTGCAGTATTCCTGGAGGAGTTTATAGACAAAGCGCACTGGATTCACTGTGATATCGCGGGACCTGCGTATCGCAACGACGAACCAAAAGGCGTCTGGGGTAAGGGCGCCACAGGATGGGGTGTTCAGTCATTAGTTCGACTGTTATTTCAAATTTCGTGAGTATTATTAATTTTTTCAAATATACCTATGGATCTACGCGACGCAGTTAAATCAAAAAACATCATTCGCATCTCGCCTGATGACACGCTCTCAGGTGCGCTCGTACAGCTATCATCTTCGCATGATTCCGCATTTGTGTTCGACGAGAAGAATAAGTACCTCGGAGTCATTAATCCATACCACACGCTTATTAAAGCGTCGTATCCTGGGAACGCAAAGGTATCTCACTGTATTTTTCATGCACCCCGCGTAAAACATAACTACAGTATTGCGAAAGTTGCCCAACTCTTTATCGAGTCGAAACTCCATTACCTTCCAGTTTTTAATGAGAAGGATGAGTTTATTGGTATCACATCTGCACGACGACTCCTGACGCTCTATCAAGAATATAAGGGCTTCAAGATCCCGATCGCAGAAGTACTCGATGGAAAGCGACAACCCTTACTGTCGATTTATGAAACAGACAGCATTGCGAATGCGCTCCACATTTTTAAAACAAAGAAAATTTCGAAACTCGTCGTTATCAATCGAGATATGAAGCTTCGTGGCGTACTTACATACTATGATCTCATCAGTAATCTCGTCGCGCCAAAGCACAAAGCCCAAAAAGGCGATCGCGAGGGAGGTGTGAAGCACAACTTCCAAAACCAACCGGTCAAAAACTTTACCAAAACAATTACACTAACGCTCACCCCTGACCATCTCATGTCCGAGGCGCTGAATATGATATTGGAGAAGGAGATTGGAAGCGTGATTATTGTGAATGCCGAACGAATCCCGCAAGGCGTAATCACCACGCGAGACTTTCTTTCATTCCTTACACGAAGCAAGAAAGAAAAGAAGATTGAGATTAGCGGGAAGGATCTCTCAAAGGAAAGCGAGTACACGGTGAAAAACTTTTTCCACCCGCTCCGATTGTGGGTTCGAAATATTCCGAACATCGAACAGGTGAAGCTCTTCGTGAAGGAGGAAAAAGGTGGAGGGGTGTTTAATGCGATGCTGTCACTCATACCATCAAAGGGTCTCCCAACGGTTGTGAAGAGAGAAGGGAAGAACCTCCAGAAACTACTGCGCTCACTGAAGGTCAAACGAGATTCATGAGGTTAGTTCGCGAAGTTTTTTGATCGCTCCCAGAAGGTTGTTGTATTTGTGCTCGTGCGGAATATATCGATCGAGAAGATTGGTAATCCAGAAAATTTTTGGCTTCGGTTTCCGCTGAATATTTTGTTTCAGTTCGCGCACAATATCCCAGTTGTCGTCGATAAAGACGTCGAGATGGAGTGAATCGATCAGACGTTCTTTGTATTCATGGGGTTGTTCATTACGCTCGTTATGATGATGTGAGGTAAAAATATCGTCGGCATCAATTCGCTTGAGCCAATCTTCAAAATCATGGGTGAGTGATGCGTAGCGGGCGGTTATGAGATGAGCTTCGATCTTACCTTCCTTGACCAGTTCTCGGAGTTGTTGAAGCCCCCGTGCAGGTACGAAACTCGTCTTATGGAGGAGGAACCACAGAAAATTTTCGGTTTTTGTTTTTGGGATATAAAAGGAGGTGGATTTCTTATGAAACACGAGTTTGCTCAGAAATGCGGAGAGCGGACGAAGCACGCGAACCGGGTTGTAGAGAATTACACCATCGAGGTCGAATCCAACTTTGAGAGGCTTCGGTGCCATAACTGATAATTGTACAGCACATCGGTATGAAATTCGTAGGAGCGTTGTATATAATCATTTCCTGTGAAACGCGTACTGATTACCGGTGGCTCTGGATTTCTCGGTCTTCATCTTGCTCGGTATTTTCATGCAAAACGAATCCCAATTTCGATCATCGATATTCAACCCTATCCAACAGAGGAGTATCCAACTGGAATCACATTTATTCATGGCGATATTCGAGATCCGAAGGCGGTTGCAAAAGCAATGCGCGGCGTTGATCTTGTTATCCATGCTGCAGCTGCACTCCCACTTTGGAAGGCGCAAGACATCTATACGACAAATATCGACGGTACCGAAAACATCTTACGTGCGGCGAAAAAAAATCGCGTCCGACAGGTAATCTACATCTCATCAACAGCCGTCTACGGTGTGCCAAAAAAACACCCGATTGTTGAGACAGACCCTGTACATGGCGTCGGCCCGTACGGAGAGAGTAAAATAGCCGCCGAGGCGCTTTGCAGGAGGTATCGAGATGAGGGGATGTTCGTCACCGTTCTTCGTCCGAAGACCTTTGTCGGCACACATCGGCTTGGGGTCTTCGAAATTTTATTCGACTGGATCAAAGATGGTAAAAAAATACCGGTGTTTGGATCGGGAGAGAATCGTTACCAACTCCTTGATGTTGATGACCTTGCCGAAGCAATTTACCGACTCACAAAAGCCGGTCGCAACGCGAATGATACCTTTAATATCGGAGCGCTCCGATTTCGTACTGTGAAGAAAGATCTCGAGGCGGTGTTTTCTTATGCAGATTCGGGTTCAGAGATATTTCCTGTTCCTGCGCTTCCACTGAAAATAGTTCTCCGGTTTTTTGAATTGCTTCATCTCTCTCCACTCTATCAGTGGGTGTATGAAACAGCGGACAAAGATTCGTTTGTGTCGATTGCAAAATTGACCAACGTTCTCAAATGGAAACCGGCACATTCAAACAGCGAAGCGCTCATCAAGTCATATCGATGGTATGAGCGAAATTACAAAGTTGTGAAATCTCACACAACCGGTGTGACACATACGACTGGATGGAACCAAGGAATACTCGGATTCTTCAAACGCTTCTTATAACTTCTGAAAAATGAAGATGGATGGGTGGTCGTAGACCGTGAATGATTCATCAGAATACTGATCGCTGAACGAAATCGGGATACCAAAAGGACGAAGGGTAGGGGAGACCGAAAATTGTTTGACGAGCCGGAAGGGAAGTCTATTGCTGAATAATTTGCGATAATACGCAGCGGTTAATGGGTAGCACGCACGGTACTTCTTACAGTCGGAAAGTCGTTGAAGGGGAGTAGAAAGACGGTTTGACGCGATGACAATATAGTCAGTTCGTTCTAGTTGCGACAGGATCCCTCTCCACTTGGTGGTGTCATCAGGTACGTTATACAGTTGAAGTTCCTCGATGTGGTATCGCTCGGAAAATATAAGCGGAAGTCGATCGTCCCAATGTTCAACCGCGATCGTTGAGCCGTTTGGAATCATCTGGAGTATCCACCGAGTGGCATCGATTCTTGTGTGCGAGTAAATGTACATCGTGTTGAATGCAACTGTCCATGTTAGTGCAAGCCCCAACATCAGCATGAGACCTACGTTAATCCAACGCGTCCGAGACTCATGAGAAAAAATGCAGGAGAGTGTGTATCCGCTCAGAAGCGCAAACAGCGGATAGAGCGGCAGCATGTATCGCATAAACTTCACCGATGAGTGGCCGATCACCATGAAGTACAGACCATAGAAAGCCAGTAAGATAATAACCGCTATCGAGGAGCGCACGCTCCGGTTTGAAAGGATAAATAGAAGTCCTACAATCGAAAGCGCTGAGATGATCGGGCCAAGACCCCAGAACACTATTTGTTGGAGCTGATAGAGGTAGGGGATTGAGCCGACATACTGTAGTGTATACGGGAATGCATATGGATTATTGTTCAGCTGGAGTTGTTGGGAAACGTCGTGTATGTATGACTTCCAATCGAGGAATGCATACGGCATACAGAGAAACGAAAAAACTCCCACGAGAGCTGTAAAGATGATTGTCGCTCGAAGGCTTGGAATGATACTCTGTCTTTTCTTGTGCATCCATGATCGAATCGCGATCGATATCAACACAAATGGTATGAGCAGAACAGAAGTGAATTTGGTTGTTATCGCCGCAGCGACTACCAGAGCAACATATACCAAGTTACGATGAGTCGGTTTCTGGACATATCGGATGAGAACATACAACGAAGCCAAGATGAAAAAATTCAGAAAGGTATCAACGATAAAAAAATGCGTATTTTGTATAGGGAAAAAACTTATTGCATATATGAGTCCAGCAAACAATCCGAGCAGGGGAGAGCGCGTGATTTGACGACCGAGGAGATACAGAAATACAATACATCCAAGATCTGCAAAAAGAGAAAGACCTCTTCCGACATAGAGCATAAGGTCGTAGTTTGAGAGGTGAGGGGAGTAAACCAGTCGAACAATAGCCGTTACACCGCTCACCAGATAGATCGGGAGTGATCCGTAATTAAAGAATTGCGGATTGAGTTGATTGAAGAACTGGATACGATCAGCAACCATGATAAGCATTCGCTCATCAGGATGGAGATGAAGTCCTTGATCCCAGTTTATTCCAACAATTCGTAGAAAAAAACCGAGTAAAAGTGTGATTGCCAAACCAAGCATTTTGACTATAATATAACACGTATGTTGCCTGTTTTGATCGATCTACCATTTGTAAAAATCTATACATTTGGCATTTTTCTTCTCCTTGCGTTCTTTTGGTCTACTTTTCTTCTATGGAAAAATTTTCTCCTCACGGCATATAAAGAAGAGGACGTATTCGACGTTTTGTTTGCCGGGATCTTTGGGGGTCTATTGATCTCGAGAGTTGTCTACGTCGCACTTCATTTTAGTGAGTTTGGTTTGAATATTCCTAAGTTTATTCTCATCAATGGGTATCCAGGGCTGTCGCTCTATGGATTTTTGTTTGGATTCCTTGGTTCGACGGCACTGTCTATGCAACAGAGCAAACTTAAATTTCGCGACGCGATTGACTACTTTACGCCGTCTGCGTTTGTTGCGCTTGCGTTTGGCAAGATGGGGTCATTTTTTTCGGGTGTCGAGATGGGATCGAAGACGAATTTTCTTCTCAAGATGAAGGTGGTTGGAGCCGAAGGATTCCGACATCTGACACCGTTGTACGAAGGAGTCTTGTTCTTTATCGGAGCACTCATCGCACATCAAATTCTGTTCGCAGTACGCCGAGAGAAGTACGCCAAAGGTACCAATCTCTATTTCTTACTCTGGTATATTGCACTGGTTTTCGGCGGTACAGACTTCTTAAAAGACCATCAGGATGGGCTATTATTCGGCCTCAGTTTTAACGCGCTGCTGTCTTATGTCTTGCTCTTGACATTCTCTCTCTACTTCCTCTATTATTTCAGGAGTTCGTTTACACAGTATGGCAAAAACATTTTCAAAGGACTTCATAAAAAAACACAGCGATCGTCTCGAAAAGGATAAGGAGAAGATCCAGCATCGCATAGAGGAGCTGAAGAAAGACGATCCATTCATGGATCCTGACCACACCATTGATAATGCTGCGGTCGATACCGACGTGCGCGAACAGGTAGGGCATGACACCATCCAGGCTCAGGTAAAGGATCTTGAGAGAAAACTCCACGATATCGACCTCGCGTTCGGCAAGATTGAGAAGAATCGCTATGGGTACTGCGAGAAATGCTCTGCGCAGATTCCGGTAGCGCGACTCGACCTCATCCCAGAAGCGAGGTACTGCATCGACTGCGAAAAGAAACTCTATAAATAAGACATTGAAATACCTCTCGACTTCTATATAATGGTCGCATGACCGAGCGCACATTACCGCTTTCTTCACTCACCGCACTTACGCCGCTAGATGGTCGATATCGAGATAGAGTTGTTGAGCTTGCTCCATATTTTTCTGAGCAAGGCCTTATCCGTACAAGAGTCGAAGTCGAGTCGCGCTATCTCATCGCACTTTCACGAGTTGGTGTTGTAAGACCATTCACACCGTCCGAAACAAAACAACTTGAAGAATTCGGTCCTTCCATGCCGGATGAGCAGGTGGCACGTGTGAAAGAAATTGAAGATGTAACGAGGCATGATGTGAAAGCGATGGAGAAGGTCTTTCGTGAGATGTTGACGGGCAGTTCGTTAGAAGATGTAATTGAGATGATTCATTACGGCTTAACCTCAGAGGATGTAAATAATCTCTCATATCGCCTCATGATCGATCGAGCTCGAAAAGATGTCATGCTTCCCGCTATGGATGGAGTGGTCACAAAAGTCACCGATATGGCGGAAGAATATGCAGAGGTGCCGGTACTTGCAAGGACGCACGGTCAAGCTGCAGTGCCGACAACAGCAGGAAAGGAGCTTGTGAACACGGCCATGAGGCTTCACGAACAGCGCTTGGGTGTTGCACGTATCGAATTGCGTGGAAAGCTCAATGGTGCGGTTGGTAATTATAACGCTGTTGAGTTTGCACATCCAGAAATCGACTGGCAAGAGTTTTCGGGCGACTTCATCGAAAGCCTTGGTCTTGTTCCAAACGACTTCACAACACAAATCAATCCGTACGACGACGTTATAGAGCTATTCCAAGCATTCCAACGGTTTAATGGCGCTTTGATCGATTTTAATCAAGATATGTGGAGGTATATTAGCGATGATTGGTTCACGCAAGAAGCGAAAAAGGGAGAGGTAGGGTCGTCAACCATGCCCCAGAAGGTGAATCCGATCGACTTTGAAAATAGTGAAGGAAATCTAGGAATGGCAAATGCAATGATGGACTTCTTTGTGAGAAAGCTTGCCGTCTCACGACTTCAACGCGATCTTTCTGACAGTACCGTGATCCGAAATTTTGGTCCCGCATTCGGATATCAACTTCTTGCATACAAAAACTCGCTCGTTGGGCTCGGTAAAGTTCATCTCCATACCGAAAAAGTTACCGAAGTTCTCCATGAAAACTGGGCGATTCTGACCGAACCTGTGCAGACGCTTCTTCGCGAAGCAGGAGTGCCAAATGCATATGATTTAGTGAAAGGGCTGGCGCGAGGTGAAAAAATAGGGGAGTCAGAGTGGTCACAGTGGGTTGAACAACTTGAGGTTCCTTCCGAGGTAAAAGGACGATTATTAACCTTGCATCCGTCTACGTATATTGGGAGAGCGGTATCGCTTACACGGCAAGCAACTGCCGAAATACGAAATAGCTGATCCGCAATTTTGTCACTGCCTCTTTTATGCTATAGTGAATCTATGCTTGAGGTTGCAGGTGCTCAGTTTTTTAACTACTTTATTTTCCTCCTCATTCCGTTTTTGTTTGGTTTATTCGCGCGACGACTGAAGCTTTCTCCAATTGTTGGATATCTCTTTGCTGGTATTATCCTCGGGAACCTCTTTACCGATCTTGTTTCGACAGAGATCGTTACCCAGTTTGCCTACTTCGGCATCGTGCTTCTGCTTTTTAGTGTTGGACTTGACTTGAATATGACGAAGATGTTCGTGCTCAAAAAATTCGTCGTTATGGGAGGACTGCTCCAAATCTTGTTCACACTCGTCGGCGTCTATGGACTCAGTATCCTCTTTGGTTTTAGCGGACTGCAGTCATTTTTGATCAGTATTGCACTCACTTCATCCTCAACTACTATCGTCGCCAAAATCATTCAGGAGAAGCGTGAGCAGAACTCGTTCTTAGGTGAGGTTGCTCTCGGTGTGCTCATGTTTCAGGATCTTGCGTTCATTCCGTTCATCATCATCTTTAGTTCGATCAACTCTCCCGGCGATACCGGAATTGATATCGTGAAGACCATTGGATTCAGTGCGGCAGAGTCGACGCTCATTCTTCTTACCATGTACTATGTGGGGAAGCGCGTTATCCCGTTTGTGTTTGATCGGATCTCCCGAATTTCACGAGAACTGCTGAACTTGTTCGTTCTCGTATTTATTTTTGCGGTTGTGGCGCTTTCCTCGATGCTTGGCGTGCCAGTTCTCATCGGTGCCTTTATTGCTGGCATCTTGGTTTCGCAAACCGTAGAACATCACCATGTGTTTGCCCAGATCCGCCCACTCCGAGATGTTATGGCGATTGTGTACTTTGTCTACATTGGTACCCATGTCCAGATGCCTCAGGTGCTGTTTCTCCTCCCAAAGATCGTAGCGTTCTCAGGACTGCTCGTCCTGGTGAAAGCGACTGTGCTCATTGCGGTATTCGCATACTTTCGCTTTAGCTCACGAATGGCATTTTCAATGGCGGTATTTCTGTTTCAGGTAAGCGAAAATGCATTCATTCTCCTTTCACTTGCATTTGGAAATAAACTCTTTAGATCCGATGAGTATTTGTTAATCCTCAGTTCGGTGCTCCTCAGTCTCATGCTGACACCGTATGTCGTCCAGCGACGTGAAGGACTGTACCTTGCGGTTCGAGCGTTCTTTAAGAAACGAATGCCGTTTATCGAGGTCTTTATCCAGAAACGCCTCGACTTTAATGAAACACCTGTGGAGATAGATCAGAAGCGGAATCACATCGTCATCTGTGGATACGGTCGAATGGGGGAGCAGGTGGGAAAGGCACTCTCACTCGCGAATATCCCGTTTATTGCCGTTGACTACAATTTCCAGACCGTTGAGAAACATAAAAAGGAAGGCACACCAATCATCTATGGCGATCCGAGCGACCGAGATGTGCTTAGATACGCGCAGATCGAGACCGCTGCAGCCGTTGTCGTCGCGGTACCGCTTGGTGTTGACCAAGAATCTATCATTCTTCACGCAAAACGCATCAATCCAAACGTCCTCATTATCAGTAGAGTTCACACAGAGGGGGATCGACAGAGAATGAAGGATCTTGGAGCGCACACCATTGTTCTTCCGGAGTTTGAGGCGTCGCTCATGATGATACGGCGCATCTTTATGCACAAACGAATGACGAAAGATGAGATTGTGAAATGGATCCGACATATTAAGTTAGTCCATGGCGCAGCATAATGAGCGTGAAGCATCATTCCTTCGGATTTGTGCTACTGCTTATTTTTTTGGTAATTATTACCCTGAAGCTACTGAGTGGATCTCTGTTTGTGTATGCTCCCGAGCGAATTCAGTTCGTGGTTTACGGACAGAATACTCGTCTCTACTCGATAAGTAAGCAAGACGATGTAAATTACTACGTGGCGTACGCACCTGATGTTAAAGTAGTCATTCCCAATGGCTACGGCACCTATCGGATCGGGTCACTCTCAAAGCTAACCCAGTACGAACGAAAACCAGAGTTGATATCGAAGGCATTCTCAGCCGCAACATCTTCATTCGTGACCTATTACTTCTATCCCGCAAACGGAGACGTCTATTATGGTGAGGATGCGTCCACGGACTATCGGAAGCCAACCGTTCAGGAGTTATTTTTCTCCAAGTCGAACGCTCGACTTCTCGACCGTGTCTATCTGTTTTGGCGGATGACCGTTGCTCCGACTGTATCGTTTCAACCGCTCGACATCGAGCTGCTCACATCGAAACAGAACAATGACAGGATCTTGTCGCCAGACGTCTTCGGAGATGAGT